>CAYMVC010000001.1:0-1387 GCA_964393755.1 uncultured Eubacteriaceae bacterium
TCCCACTGTGGAAGCCTTTGAAAAAAAGATAGCAGAACTGGAAGGTGGTGTGGGGGCAGTAGGTACTTCATCAGGCCAGTCTGCTACCTTTATAGCCATTCTCACCATTTGTAATGCAGGGGAACATATTTTGGCAATGAATAATCTCTATGGTGGAACTTACACTCTGTTTTCTTCCACCTTTAAGAAGTTTGGAATAGATGTGTCCTTTGTGGATCATAATGCTACAGACCAAGAGATAGAATCTAAAATACAGAAAAATACCAAGTTAATATTTGGTGAAACAATTGGAAATCCTGGAGTGGAAGTTTTAGATATTGAAAGGATAGCAAATATAGCCCATAGAAATGACCTACCCCTTATAGTGGACAATACCTTTGCAACCCCCTATCTATGCAAACCCTTTGACTATGGTGCTGATATAATAGTCCATTCTGCCACAAAGTTTTTAGATGGCCATGCCACCAGCGTGGGGGGGATAATAGTAGACAGCGGCAAATTTAATTGGGAAAACGGCAAGTTTCCCCATCTAGTTGATAAGGATCCCAGTTATCACGGATTAAGCTATACAGAAAGCTTTAAGGAAAAGGCCTATATCACCAAGGCTAGGGTTGTCTTTATTAGGGATTTGGGGGCAGTTATGACACCTTTCAATGCCTTCTTAACTAATCTAGGTACAGAAACCTTGGCTATAAGAATGGATAGACATTCACAAAACGCACTAAAGATTGCACACTTTCTGGAAAATCATCCCCAAGTAGAATGGATTAACTATCCACTGCTAGAATCATCCACCAGTTATGATTTGGCAAAAAAGTACCTAACCAAAGGTGGCAGCGGTATAATTTCCTTTGGAATAAAAGGGGGAGTGGAAAAGGGTAAGAAATTTATAGACAGTGTAAAGCTTGCCTCCTTAGTGGTTCATGTAGGAGATATTAGAACCCATGTACTCCATCCTGCCAGTATGACCCATAGGCAATTATCTAAGGAACAAAAGGAAGCCGCAGGTATTAAGGAAAATATGATTAGGCTATCTGTGGGAATTGAAAATGTAGATGAAATTATTGCTGATTTAAGACAAGCTTTGGAGGTGGCTTAAATGCCGGTGATTGTGCCAAAAGGTTTACCAGCGGAAAAGGTTTTGACAAAAGAAAACATATTTGTAATGAATGATCATAGGGCATTTGCCCAGGATATAAGGCCATTAAAGATAGGCATATTAAATTTAATGCCTAAAAAAATAGAAACGGAAATACAATTTTTAAGATTATTATCCAATAGTCCTTTACAGGTTGAAGTGGATTTTATTAAAATGGCAACCCACCATTCTAAAAATACCAGTTCCCAACATCTTAAAAGGTTCTATAAGACCTTTAATGAAATAAAG
>CAYMVC010000001.1:1397-7386 GCA_964393755.1 uncultured Eubacteriaceae bacterium
GTATGATGGAATGATTGTTACGGGGGCACCGGTAGAACTTTATGACTTTGAAGAAATTACCTACTGGAATGAACTTCAGATAATATTTGACTATATTAAGAAAAATGTCCACTCTACTATATTTATCTGCTGGGCATCCCAGGCAGCTCTATACCATTATTATGGTATTAATAAGTATAAAAGTGATAAAAAGATATTTGGGGTTTATGAGTATGAGCTGCTTAAGAAAGATCAGTTAACTAAAGGTTTTGATGACTTCTTTAAAATGCCCCAATCTAGACATACCTTTGTAAAAGAGGAGGATGTAAGAAAAATACAGGACATTAAAATATTAGCCTCCAGACCTGATACAGGGGTAAATCTTGCTACAACCAATGATAATAGATTTATCTTTATTGCCGGTCATGGTGAATATGATAGAAATACCCTCTTAGATGAATACAATAGGGATGTGGAAAAGGGTCTAGATATAGATATACCAATAAATTATTTTAGAAATAATGACCCTAATGATAGGGTGGAGGTCCAATGGAAATCCTATTCTAATTTACTATTTGCCAATTGGTTGAATTATTGTGTATATCAGGATACACCCTATCTTATTGATACCATTGTGGAAAAGGTGGTTTAGTCTCTTAGGAGCGGGGTGGAAATGACAATGTTCGTTCTCACTAGGGGCTGGGATATGGGAAAATCCAAACTGGATTTAATATGGGTTTCAGCCCTTTGGTTTATCAAATTCCACTAAAACCAATTCTGGACTATTGAATATTCTAAAGGGAATAATGCTATTTCCTAATCCCCTACTAATAACCATTGTGGTATTTTTATTATGGTGAATACCCTCTGTATATTTAGGGAAAAAACCCTGGTCTGGTGCTACTAACCCTCCAATAAAGGGAAGTCTGATTTGTCCTCCATGGGCGTGACCGGTAAATACCAGGTCAATATTATTTTCTACATATAGGTCCATTAATTCTGGCCTATGAGATAATAATATAGTAAAGTTATGATTGTTCATATTCAACTTTTCTAGATTTTTCTGGACATAGTCTTTATGAGCATAATTCCCTTCTCGGGAAAATGCCGGATCCAATATTCCCATCACAGTCACTTGGGAACTATCTTGTTTTATGGTCATAATTTGATTTTCTAAAACATTAACTCCCTTATCTTGAAGCTGGCTAGATATTTCAGGGTATTCCTGTAGCCTTGCCTCATGATTACCGGGGACATAGTAAATAGGGGCCATATTCTTGATCCCATCTATAAATTCCATGGCCCTTTCTATGTTAGTGTGCCTGCTATCAACTAAGTCACCGCTAATAACAATAACATCCGCCTTGGTGGATTTAATCTTTTTTAGTAATGATGAATTATCCTTTCCAAACCTTTTATTGTGGAGATCAGATATATGTAAAATTTTAAAATTATTGAAATCCTCAGGTATCTTATAATCCTTATATACAAGGCTGGTGATAACTATATCGTTATTCTGCCAAGTAAGAAATACAGTTAAGCCTATAAATATGATTAAAACTAAAAGGACCTTTCTATTAAAAAGTAATTTCATATTTATCCCCTTTTACATTGAAATAAAAACATCTTAAGGGGATTTTATCATAAAACATTTTGAAAATCTATAAAGCTAGGATCCCTCGTAAGTATGCTTATTCCGGATGACTCGGGATGACAGGCTAACCTAGATCCTTGGGTGGGGTAGAACCCCACCCCTACATAACTGGGGATAAAAGGCTTAGGAAAAGTTTCCCTTGATTTAATGGAATATTTTTGATATGATTGTGATATCATAAATATATCAGTGAGGTGGATGTTATGGAAGAAAAAGTTTTAAAAGCTAGACCAGGTATGCCCATGTTATTTTTGTTTGTTGCCCTTTATATTATATCTATTGGATTAATTGTTATTGGTGGAATTCTCCTTGATAGTGTCAGTTCTATAGGAGGATTCCCTTTAGCTCTTGGAATCATCGGTGTTGTTTTTGGTTTTATTCCATTTTTAGGTCTTAAGGCTATCAAGCCTCAAGAGGCTTTAGTTCTTAGCCTTTTCGGCGAGTATATAGGTACCTTGAGAGAACCAGGTTTTTATTTTGTAAATCCTTTTTCAACAGCCTTTAATCCTGCTGCTAAAACCCATTTAGGTCAAAGTGGTGATGTGGACAGTTCGGCTAAACGAATAACTACCACCGATGGTAAATCTGTCTATATTCCCGAAATGGGTAAAAAAATCTCCCTTAAGGTTATGACCCTTAGCAATTCTAGGCAAAAGGTCAATGATGTCCTAGGTAATCCTGTGGAAATTAGTATTGCTGTTATGTGGAGGGTGGTAGATACTGCTAAGGCTGTCTTTAATGTGGACAATTTTAAAGAATATCTTTCCCTTCAATGCGATAGTGCTGTTAGAAATATTGTTAGAATTTATCCTTATGATATGGCCCAGGGGATTGATACTACTGGAGATGGAGAACCTGATGAAGGAAGCTTACGAGGGTCCAGTGCCTTAGTGGCAGAACGAATCCGTAAAGAAATTCAAGATAAGGTAGAAGAGGCAGGTCTTGAAATAATTGAGGCACGAATCACCTATCTTGCTTATGCTCCTGAAATTGCTGCCGCCATGTTACAAAGACAGCAAGCTAGTGCCATTATAGATGCACGTAAAATGATAGTAGATGGGGCAGTAGGTATGGTGGAAATGGCCCTTGAAAAGCTTAATGAAAATAATATTGTTGAATTAGATGAGGAGCGTAAAGCTGCTATGGTATCAAACTTATTGGTTGTTTTATGTGGTAGTAAGGATGCCCAACCAATTGTAAATAGTGGTAGCTTATATTAACAATGACTAATAAAAAGAAACAGATTCCCCTTAGAATTTCTCCAGATCTATATAGGGAAATTGCCTCTTGGGCGGAGGATGATTTTAGATCTATAAATGGGCAAATTGAATATTTGCTAACTGAATATGTAAAGCGAAGAAGGAAATCTAGTAAGAAGGAAAATGATGAGGTATAAGGATTAATTCACCTCCGTTTGGGATGACAGATGAGCAGTTTCACCAAAAGCTTTCAAATTGAATGAAAGCTTTCTTTATTTCCTGTATAATAGTAATCATTGAAAGGTTTGTGATTACATGGATATTTATAAAGCTTTAAAGACTTATTTCGGTTTTGATGAGTTTAAAGATGGACAAAAATCATTAGTTGATGGTGTGTTAGAGGGTAAAGATACCTTAGGCATCATGCCTACAGGAGGTGGAAAGTCTCTTTGCTACCAATTGCCTGCTGTATTATTAGAAGGTATTACATTGGTAATTTCTCCATTAATAGCCTTAATGAAAGATCAAGTAGATGGTTTAAATGAAATAGGGATTCCTGGGACATTTATTAACAGTAGTATAGGTGATAGTGAAATAGAAAAAAGAATTAGGGATATAAAAGAAGGGAAATATAAAATTATTTATATAGCACCTGAGAGATTAAATTCCTATTCTTTTTTAAACTTATCGCAGGAACTAAAGATATCTATGATAGCAGTGGATGAGGCCCATTGTATTAGTCAATGGGGTCATGACTTTAGACCTGCTTATACTGAGATACCCAAATTTATTCACTCCTTAGAATCTAGACCTATTGTTGGTGCCTATACTGCCACAGCTACTAAATTAGTTATTGATGAAATTAAAAACCTGCTAGGACTTATTTCTCCCATAGAGTCTATTATCAGCTTTGATAGACCTAATTTATTTTACCAGGTAGTTAAGGTAAGTAATAAGTTTTCCTATCTTTTAGATAGCTTAAAAAGTAATTTTATAAATGAATCAGGTATTATATATTGTGCCACTAGAAAGACTGTAGAATCCCTTGCCCAAAAACTTAATGACCATGGTTTTAGGGTCCTTCCTTATCACGGAGGTATGGATAATAATATTCGCCAAGCTTATCAAGAAGACTTTATCCAAGATAGGGTGAAAATTATCGTTGCAACAAATGCCTTTGGTCTTGGAATAGATAAACCTGATATTAGATTTGTTATCCACTATAATATGCCCCAAAATATGGAGGCATATTACCAAGAGGCTGGTAGAGCAGGACGTGATGGTGAGCCAAGTTATTGCACTTTATTATACTCTCCTGCTGATATTGTTAAACAAAAATTTCTAATACAAAATAGTACCTTTTCTGAGGAAAGAGAAAATATACTGTATCAGAACCTTCAATACCTAGTTGATTATTGTCATACAAGCTATTGCCTTAGGGGAAGAATTTTAAAGTATTTTGGAGAAAATCCTAAAGAAGAAAAATGTAATAATTGTGGGAATTGTTTGGATCAATCAGAATATGTGGATATTACCATAGAAGCCCAAAAGATTCTTTCCTGTATATATAGGGTAAGGGAGAGATATGGACTATCTATTATTATTCAAATCCTTAGGGGTTCTAAAAGTAAAAGGATTAAAGACTTTGGTCTTGATCAACTATCTACCTATGGGATTATGAAGGAATACTCAGAAAGTGCCTTAAGGGAAATAGTGATGTCCTTAATATCTAAAGGCTATATTTATATGACCCCTGATAAATATCCTGTCCTCAAGCTCTCTACCAGTTCAAAGGATATCTTACTGGGCAAGGAAAAAGTCTATCATAAAAAACATCTACTCCATATTAAGGACTCTAGTAAAGAAACTAGTAGAAATAAAGACGATATCCTTAGGAATTATGATGAGAGCCTTTTCTCTAAACTTAAAGAATTAAGATATTCTATTGCTCAAAGAAAAATAATAGCTCCTTTTATGATATTTCATGATAGTAGCTTAAGGGAAATGGCAAGTTTTTTTCCTCAAAATAAATCCGAAATGTTAGAAATCAAAGGTGTTGGTTTGAAAAAGTTTGAATCCTATGGAGAGGACTTTTTAAATCTTATCTTAGAGTATATGACAGAAAATAAGGTTATACCTATAAGAAAAGAAGTAACTACCCAACCTTATGAAAACTCATCCACTAGCAGATATGAGGAAACCTATGATGTGTATAAAAAAGGGTTAAACATTCACGATATTGCAAAGGAAAGAGGTTACCGGATTACCACTATTATAAGACATTTATTAAATTTAGAAAAATCAGGTAGGCTAATAGATTGGGATAGATTTATAGATAGTCCTCAAATGGAATCCTTAATCCTTGATGCCGTTAAGGAGGTTGGTTTGGAAAGACTCAAACCTGTTAAAGAACTTCTACCTGGCGAAATTAGCTATGAAGATATAAAGATAGTTATTGCGAAAAATGGCTTAGAATAAAAGTGATTAATGTAATAGATGAAAAAACCCAGTGAAATAGTTTTTATCCTGGGTTTAGTATATTCTTATCCTAATTGATTTGATCTTTCATATATCTTTTCAATTTCCTTTTCTCCTAAAAACTTATTAATTATAAAGGCTATAAATATAATTATAGGTATATTCATAGAAAGTCTGGTCAGGGTAAATTGTTGCCCCATAGAAGTATATTCAAACATCAACATAGGAAATTTTGTGGTAGACCATGCCCCAATAAGTATTAGGATATTAAAGAACTTTACATCCTTTTTTAAGAAGGCTGCAGCCACAGGAAAGACTACATATAAAGGACCCGCCGCAGCAGAACCTAGTATAAAGGCTAAAATTCCTCCTATAATTCCTGAACCTTCCCCCATAAACTTCACCATGGTATCCCTAGGTACCCATACATCTAACAAACCTAACAAAATAAAAACTGGGGGTAATATTAGTAGCATTTCTTTTACACTGCTTCTAATGGTAAATATAGCTTTTAAACCCATAGGCTTATTCCATAGGAATATAATTACTAAAGCCAATAATGATACTAACAATATTGAATACTTGCGAACGACTTGCATATTATCCCACCACCCTTCTTATAACAAAGGCAACAAGAAATGCTAGAGAAAAGGCCAAGACATTTCTAAGTATTGTAAAC
>CAYMVC010000001.1:7396-13317 GCA_964393755.1 uncultured Eubacteriaceae bacterium
AGGAAGGGTAAGTACACCAACCATAGTCAGGGTAGATACAAAGGCGGTTAATTGCCTATAGCCTGCCCCATTTTGTAATAGAATTGCAGCCATTGGAAATGCTACAAAAGCAGGTATTAAGGTTATAGACCCTACTATGGCTGCTAAAAATACTCCAAACCATCCTGAAGAACCACCTATGATTTTACTAATGGTTTCAGGATTCAATAATGCAATAATAACCCCAATAGAAACTATCATCCCACTCATTTGAGGCAATATATTCTCAAATGATTTCCATGCTTTCTTTAATGATTGTTTAGTTTTCTTCTTATCTTTTATAAAGGAAATAAGAAGAAGAATTATAGCTATAATATAAATAATAATATTCTGCATCTTCAACCTCCTACTTAGAATCTTTACCTTGATATTTGTCAATTATTAAAGACATTTTTCTTTTTCTTTCTTCCAGTAAGACTATCCAGTGATCCAAAGCAATCTTTCCCTTGTCTGTTATTGCATAAGTTCTCTTTCTAGGGCCCTGGTCGCTTTCAGCCCAAGAGGATGTTACAAATCCTTTTCCTTCCATAGCCCTAAGATTTCTATAAACAAGGGATATATCCACTGAATCCTTTTCAAAACCAAATTGATCTAGTTTTTCAACCAAGCCGTAACCATAAGAATTACCCTCTAACAAAAGTAATAACAGACAGGGTTCAATAATTCTTCCTATGGAATTAGGTCTGTTTATACAAAAATCCTTATTCATAAATATCCTCCTAACTAGCTATATGTATCATGCATATAGTACTGTTGCATATAGTATCATTTTAATTTAATAATGTCAAATTATTCAAACATAAATTATAATTTTTTAAAAATAAAATAAAATCTATAAGATTAGCTCTAGCAAATATGGGTAAATTAATATATATAATTTTTAAAGGAGTGTGTTATATGACTACAAGAGAAGATATTTTGAAGGCTATGAAGGAGGCTGGAAAGCCTGTAAGTGCAGGGGAAGTGGAAAAAAGAAAATGCTATAGTTTCCCCAGTTCGTTGTAAGTGGGAACCAGCAGAATAGAATATATGACGTTCTTCAAAGCCAAATTGGCGGGCCAGCAATGCTAGCCCCTACAAAGGCAAGGCCAAACCGTTGAATCAGCAATGCTAGCTCCTATTATTTTAATCTTTCTTCTATGATTTTGGCAATATCTTTTGCTATGATATCTATTTCTTCTTGGTCTTCCCCTTCTATCATAACCCTTATTAAAGGTTCTGTCCCTGAAGGACGGATTAAGACCCTACCCTTGCCATGGAAGTGGTCTTCTACCTTCTTGATTTCTTTTTGTATTATTTCATCTTCTAAATAACCATATTTTTTTTCATTGGTCACCTTAGCATTTACTAATACCTGGGGATATATTTCCATTACCTGGGCTAGTTCATGTAAGCTTTTATTTTTATGTACTAGGACACTGGTAAGTTGTAATGCCGTTAGCAATCCATCCCCTGTGGTATTATGGTCTAAAAATATTACATGACCGGATTGTTCCCCACCTAGGGAATATCCACCTTCTAACATTCTTTCTAAAACATACCGGTCACCCACCTGGGTTTTTTCACTTCTACAACCATTTTTCTCTAAAGCTATATCTAAGCCCATATTGCTCATTACAGTTACCACTATGGTATTATCCTTTAGCTTTCCCCTATCCTTTAGGTTTAGACCGCAAATAACTAATATCTTATCTCCGTCAACAATTTTCCCTTTATTGTCTACGGCTATTAATCTATCAGCATCACCGTCAAAGGCTACCCCCAAATCACAGCCTTTCTCTACCACTATTTTTTGCAACTTTTCTGGATAGGTAGAACCACACTTTAAATTTATATTTGTTCCATCAGGATCACTATTTATTAATTCTACTTTTGCCCCTAATTCTCTAAATATCTTGGGTGCCACCTGGTAGGCAGCTCCATTAGCACAGTCCATGGCTATTTTTAGTCCTTTAAAGTCTATATCTATTGATTCTTTAATAAAATCAATATAAAGGTCTCCCCCATTATTAACTATTCTTTTTTTACCAATGTCACTTCCTAGGGGGAGGATAATCTCTTCTGTATTATCTAAAATAATATTTTCAATTCTCTCTTCCCTTTCATCTGACAACTTATAACCTAAGTGATTAAAAAACTTTATTCCGTTAAATTCTACTGGATTATGGGAAGCAGATATTACTACCCCTGCATCCCCCTTGTAATACCTTGTTAAATAGGCAATTCCTGGAGTAGGAAGTACTCCCACACATATTGCTTCCCCACCCATAGAACAAATACCAGCTATAAGGGCTGCTTCTAACATATCCCCTGATATTCTAGTATCCTTTCCCACCACAACTTTAGGAGAATTATTTCTTTCTTTTAGTATGTATGTAGCAACCTTTCCCAATTGAAAGGCCATTTCTGGTGTCAACTCCTTATTTGCAACTCCCCTGACTCCATCAGTGCCAAATAATCTTCCCAATTATTTCACCTCATTTATATTTACTTCATCCATATTATCACATAGGTTTTTCCCAATCAATAAAAGGTACCCTCTAAGAGAGTACCTTTTATTATTTCCATTTATTATTGTTTTACTGCTTGTGCACCCATTTCCAATGCTTTCTCGTTTACTGGAATAAACTTTTCCTTTGAAGGACCTAAAACCTTCTTCAAAGATTCTATTATAGATTCTTTAGAAACTATCTGTGTTAATTCTAGATAAGCCCCTAACATAACCATATTGGCTATTCTAATATTTCCTAATTCATTTGCTATTTCATTGGCAGGTATTTCGTATGCTCTTATATCGGTTCTAGATGCCTTCTTTTCTATTAATGAACTATTAATAAGGAGAATACCATCCTTTACCACCCTTCCTTCAAACTTATCAAGTGATGGTAAATTCATAACTATGGCAGTATTGGCTTCAGTTACCAGCGGTGATCCCACTGTATTATCAGATACTATTACATTACAATTTGCTGTTCCTCCACGCATTTCAGGACCATAGGAAGGAAGCCAGGACACATTCTTATCCTCCAACATTCCTGCATAGGTTAAAAGTTGTCCCATAGACATAACGCCTTGTCCTCCAAAACCAGCAATAATAACTTGTTGTTCTGCCATTTACTTCACCTCCCCTGGACTTCTAAAGTTACCTAATGGGTAATAAGGTACCATATTTTCCTTTAACCAAGTCATGGATTCTACAGGTGTTAAACCCCAGTTTGTTGGACAGGTAGAAAGTACTTCTACCAGTGAAAATCCACCGCCATTTATTTGATTTTCAAAGGCAGTCTTTATGGCCCTTTTAGCTTTTCTAATATTAGCAGGGTCATAAAGGGCAACCCTTTCAATAAAGGTAGCACCTTCCAAGGTAGATAATAATTCACACATTCTGATTGGTTGACCACAATGGTCAGCATCTCTACCATAGGGGGCAGTGGAGGCTTTTTGACCTACTAAGGTAGTAGGTGCCATTTGCCCTCCAGTCATACCATAGATTGCATTATTAATAAATATTACAGTGATCTTTTCTCCCCTAGCAGCGGCATGAACTATTTCTGCCATACCTATGGAAGCTAAGTCTCCATCACCTTGATAGGAAAATACTACCCTATCTGGATGAACCCTCTTTATACCGGTGGCAACAGCAGGGGCCCTACCGTGGGCTGCTTCATGGGCATCGCAATTGAAATAATCATAGGCAAAAACCGAACATCCAACAGGAGCCACCGCTATGGTATTATCTAAAATATCTAATTCCACTAACACTTCCCCTACCAACCTATGGGCGATCCCATGGTGGCAACCGGGGCAATAATGGGTAACTCCAGGGGTAAGTCCTTTTGTTCTTTCAAATACTATAGCCATTATTTTACACCCCCTAAAATCTTTTTAACTTCTTCCACAATTTCTAATGGTTCAGGAACAACTCCACCTGCTCTACCATAGAAAAATACTGGTTTTTTTCCATTTACACCTAGGCGAACGTCTTCCACCATCTGACCCATACTCATTTCTATACTTAGGAATGCCTTAACATTTTCTAATTCTGCAGCTTTTTCAAATTCTCTATAGGGGAAAGGCCAAACGGTAATAGGTCTGATCATACCTGCCTTAATTCCTTCTTTTTCTAATATCTTTATAGCATTCTTAGTTATCCTAGATGTTATTCCATAGGCTGATAAAATTATTTCTGCATCTTCTACGCCAAAAGATTCAAATTTAATTTCTTTTTTTTCTATTTCCCTATATTTTGCTTGAAGCCTAAGGTTCATTTGTTCACAGGCTTCTGCTTCAATATATAGGGAGTTTATAATTCTTCTTCTACCATTACTATCCTTTGTACCTGTGGTAGCCCAATCCTTTGGAGGTAGGTCCCTCTTAGGAGGATCTTTAAATTCAACAGGCTCCATCATTTGTCCAATAACCCCATCACCTAAAATCATTACAGGGTTCCTGTATTGGTCTGCTATATCAAAACCTTCAATTACCAAATCAACTGTTTCTTGGATAGAATCAGGGGCTAATACTACCAAGCGATAGTCCCCATGTCCCCCACCTTTAGTAGCTTGGAAATAGTCTGCTTGAGAAGGTTGGATACTACCTAAGCCTGGACCTCCCCTAACCATATTAACAATAACACAAGGTAATTCCGCTCCTGCTATATAGGAAATCCCCTCTTGTTTTAAACTAATACCTGGGCTGGAAGAACCGGTCATTGCCCTAGCTCCTGCCCCTGCTGCACCATATAGCATATTTATTGCTGCTGTTTCACTTTCTGCTTGTAAAAATACTCCATCAACCTTTGGTAGCTCCCTTGATAAGTATTCTGGCAATTCACTGGAAGGTGTAATAGGATATCCAAAATAATATCTACACCCAGCCTCTATGGCAGCAGCTCCTATTGCCTCATTTCCTTTCATTAACACTTTTGCCAATCCAATCTCCTCCTCTCTTATATTTTTTCTCTTTCAACTGTAATAACCATGTCTGGGCATATCAAGGCACAATTTGCACAACCTATGCACTTATCCATTTCAATAACTGTAGCAGGATGATAGCCCTTGCTATTAATTCTCTTTGTATCCATTAGTACTATGTCTACCGGGCAAACAGTAGTACAAAGCTCACAGCCTTTGCATCTTTCTTCATTAAATGTTACTCTGCCCTTTACCTTTGCCATTAAGCAACCCTCCTTAAAAATTTATAGCCAATATGGCCTCATTTTAAGACTTATAGGAAAAATTTCTCCCTTTATATCTTTTGGTAAGTCCTCTGCAACTTCTTTTATAACCGAGGTATATACAATGGGTAATCCAGTTTCTTCAGAAACCTTCTCCACTAAATTATTTCCTCTTATAATATCCTCCCTAGAAGTTTCCCTTATCATGTGGGTATTATTTATTAAACCGGTAATAGGGATTCTACTATTATCTTGAATTCTATCAATATAATGGATTACTTCCTTAACTTCTTGTGTGTTAGGGCGGTTTGCATTAACCACCATCCACATATCATAATTTTCATCTTGAAAATATTCGTAAAATCTCCCTAGTACCCTGGCTCCATTTGGATCTCCACCAACATCCAATATTACTTCATACTCTTCATTTTGCAATATCCCATATATCTCCGGGGAAAGGGCGGGTACATCTGCCGTTGAGTACCCTGAACTGGAAGATACCAGCCTTATTCCCTTATCCTCTAAGTCTACCTTTTTTTCTCGAGAACGAAAATAAGGATTCACAATATCCATATCTGCTAAGACAATATTATCTTGTTTTTCTGCCTTTTTAAAAGCATAATTTAGTGCAAATTCTGTCTTCCCACTCCCATAGTGCCCTGTTATTACGTGGACACGATGATTATTCTTCATTCAAATCATCCGT
>CAYMVC010000001.1:13327-23245 GCA_964393755.1 uncultured Eubacteriaceae bacterium
AAGCTTTTTCTTCTCCCCTTAATACCCTTAATCCACCTTGTGCCAAAGCAAACATTTCATCTTCCCCGGGATAAACAATAATTTTCCCTATAAATTCTACTGCATCCTTAATCCATTGGATGAATTGCTTATCATAGGCCAGTCCGCCTGTAATAACGATTCCATCAATTTTTCCCTTTAGTACAGTAGCAGCAGCTCCAATTTCCTTAGAAACTTGATATGCCATAGCCTTATAAATAAGTTCTGCTTCTTTATTCCCCTTACCTATCATCTTTGAAACCTCTCGGCCGTCATTTGTCCCAAGGTAAGAAATAATGCCCCCTTTACCCACATTCATTTTTTCAATTTCTTCCCGACTATATTCACCGGAAAAGCATAATTTTATTATATCTATAACTGGTAATGTACCGGTTCTTTCCGGTGAAAAGGGTCCTTCCCCATTTAAGGCATTATTTACATCTATAATCTTACCATTTTTATGGGCTCCTATTGAGATTCCGCCTCCTAGATGAACTACCACCAAGTTGGTTTCATTATAGGATTTGCCTAATTCCTTTGCCGCATTTCTCGCCACCGCTTTTTGATTTAATGCATGAAATATACTTACTCTTTCAACACCCCTTAATCCGGACACCCTGGCCAGGTCTTCCATCTCATCTACTACAACAGGGTCTACAATAAAGGAAGGTATATTTAGTTGTTTTGCAATTTCATAGGCTATAACTCCACCTAAATTTGAAGCATGCTGTCCCCTGGTTGATTTGTTAAGGTCCTCAAGCATTGCCCCATTTACACTATAGGTTCCCCCTGGAATTGGTTTTAACAGCCCTCCCCTTCCAATAACAGCTGAAAGTTTTGTAATATTTATATCTTTTTTATTTAATGCTTCCAGTATCAAATCTTTTCTAAATTGGAATTGATCAATAATATTTTCATATTTATTAATCTCCTCCGCACTATGACGTAGTACCTCTTCAAAGACCGGTTTTTCATTGTCATAGATTCCAATCTTCGTAGAAGTAGAACCGGGATTTATTATTAATAGGCGAAATACCTTCTGCATATAAACCCTCCTTCTAATAGTACCAATCGGCACCTTCCTTAAAAGGGTAGGGGATTTCTCCCCTACTACCTATTTTTTTATTCTATATTCTAATTTTTCCAATCTTACCAATCTTTTCGATTCTTTCTTCTGCCAATCTGTCTGCTGCCTTATAGGTTGGTATATTATCTCTTTTTGCTATTTCAAATACTCCCTTAACATTGTCAAATATGCCGGAAGCTCTTGCTAGGGCTCTTTTTTCATCATATCCCTGTAATTCTTCATAAACATTCATTACTCCCGCGCCATTGATTACAAAGTCTGGTGCATAGGCAATACCCTTTTCCTCTAAAAGATCTCCATGCTTATCTTCTGCCAATTGGTTATTAGCTGATCCAGCAACAGCCTTGCATTTTAATTGTTCAATAGTAAAATCATTAATGATAGCACCCATGGCACAAGGTGAGAAAATGTCACAATCTACTCCATAAATTTCATCAGGTTCTACTGCCTTAGCACCAAAATCTTCAACTACTTTTTCTATATATGCTTTTTTAATATCAGTAACTATTAGTTTTGCTCCAGCTTCGTGTAAGTGCTTGCAAACATTATATCCTACTGCACCCAAGCCCTGAACAGCAATAACCTTTCCTTCAAGGTCTGTACTACCAAATACTTCTTCAGCTGTTGCAAGGATACCTCTGAAAACACCAAAAGCTGTTACTGGAGAAGGATCTCCACTTTTGCCTTCTAGACCGGCAACATAATCTGTTTCCTCATTTATAATACCCATATCCTTAGTATCTGCATTCATATCTTCTGCAGTTATATATCTACCACTTAAACCCTCTACATATCGTCCGTAAGCTCTAAATAACTCCTCACTTTTAATCTTGCTGGCATCCCCTATTATAACACCTTTACCTCCACCAAGATTTAAACCTGCTACTGCATTTTTATAGGTCATACCCCTTGATAATCTGATTACGTCAATAATAGCATCTTCTTCAGAATCATAATCCCAGATTCTAGTTCCACCTAAGGCTGGTCCTAGTGTGGTATCATGGATACCGATAATTGCCTTAAGACCTGAAACAGGATCATAGCAAAATACTACTTGCTCGTGACCATATTTCTCCATGTAATCAAAAATCTTCATTAATAAATCCCCCTTTTAATTAAAATCATTTTTTATTGAAAGCAATCATAACTCCTAGAGCTATGGAGTATAATTTTGCTTCTCTGCTATCGGATCTGGAAGTCAAGACAATGGGTGCCCTTGCTCCTACAATGATTCCAGCATTTTTTGCCTTAGCAAAGAATGCTAAAGATTTATATAGTATGTTCCCTGCTTCAATGTCTGGTGCCACCAAGACCTCTGCATTACCTGCCACTGGATGATCAATTTTTTTAATTAGGGCAGCTTCTTTGGATATAGCATTGTCCAATGCAAAGGGACCACCTATAGTACAATTCTTTATTTCTCCATTCTCATTCATTTTCACTAATTCTTCAGCATGGAGGGTGGCTTCCATTTTCTTATTGACCTTTTCTACAGCACATATAATACCTACTCTAGGCTTTTTAACATCTAGCGAATGAGCTACTTCAACACAGTTTTCAATAATCTTGACTTTTTCCTCTAAAGTTGGAGCGATATTCATTGCAGCATCTGTAACATAAAAAAGTTTTTCAAAGCCCTTAACTTCAAAGACTGCCACATGGCTAAGTATACTATCTCCTCTTAGGCCTATTTCCTTATCTAATACTGCCTTCATAATGATAGAAGTATCCACCAGGCCCTTCATTAATACTTGTGCCTTGCCCGAGCTAACTAGGGTGACAGCCTCCCTTGCAGCCTCTACCGGATCCTCCTTATCAATTATGGTAAATTGTGATAAATCCATTTCAACTTCTTCGGCAATTTTACAGATTTCTATTTCATTTCCCACTAGATAGGCATTTAATATTCCTAGTTTTTTCCCTTTCCAAACTGCTTCTAATACATGCCTATCCTCTGCCACCGCAACAGCTATTGTTAACGGTCCTCTTTCCTTAGCTTTTCTTATTACATCATCAAAATTTTTAATCATCTTGTCCCCCTATTATTCACCTCCCATTTTTATAAATGGGTTTTTCACATAAGACCCTCTTTTCCCATAATTCAGTTAAGACCTTTTTAGTATGATAGAATAGACTTTACAGGAATTTCCCCAAATTCCTAGTCTAGTTAAGTCCTAAATAATTTTCCCACTTTTCCCCCTTCCTATTAATAACATAAATATCTTACATAATATTATAGCAAGTTTCATGCCATAGATTGGCATTAAATTAACAACCCACTTAATTGGCAGTTTTCACTGGAAAACTATGTAATCAATTACAATAAAAAAGGAATGCTAGTAATTTATTCCTTTTTATAGACAACTATGAAATTCCTTGCATGCAGAATATTGCATAAGCTGTAATCCTTTGAAGGATTTTGCATGGTTTTTTTACAATTGATATTTTTCTAACTTATAATATAAATTTCTTATTGATATCTTCAAGTCTTCCGCTGTTTTTGTTTTGTTATTTTTATTTTTATCCATTAGAACCTTTATATAATTTTTTTCACTTTCTTCAAGATAGTTTTTAAGTGACAGATCATCCTTTATTAAAAGAGGACTGTTATTATCAATATTTACCTTTTTATTGGTTATAAGTATGGGTAAATGTTTGAATTCAATATTCTTTTCACCGATCTTCATATTTATCATAGCCCTGCCAATGACATTTTCCAATTCTCTGATATTACCAGGCCAATCATGTTTCTTTAAGGATTCAACGGCCTCTTGGGTTATATCATAGACATTTCTCCCATATTCTTGATTGAACTTCC
The DNA here is from genome assembly GCA_964393755.1 of uncultured Eubacteriaceae bacterium. Classification (GTDB taxonomy): domain Bacteria; phylum Bacillota; class Clostridia; order Eubacteriales; family Garciellaceae; genus DUPX01. The sequence continues at coordinate 17,251 of CAYMVC010000001.1, forward strand.
TAATAAGGTATTGACATAATATGGGTATATCGCTTTTTCTGTCTTTTAAATCTGATATATGTATAGGATATACATTTAACCTATAATATAAATCCTTACGAAATGTCTTTTCTTCCACTGCCTTTTCAAGATTAATATTAGTAGCTGCAATAACTCTTACATCAATATCTATAGGTTTATTTCCCCCCACAGGTATTATTTCTTTTTCCTGGAGTACCCTAAGGATCTTAGCCTGGGTATTAGGAGATATTTCTCCGATCTCGTCTAGAAATATAGTACCCCCATTAGCTTCTTCAAAAAGTCCCTTTTTACCTCCCTTTACAGCACCCGTAAAAGCCCCTTCCACATATCCAAACAATTCACTATTAAGTAAACTTTCCTGAAGGGCGGCACAATTCACCCTAATAAATTGATTGTTTTTTCTATTACTTGCATTATGTATAGAGTGGGCAAATATCTCCTTTCCTGTTCCACTTTCTCCCCTTAATAGGACTGAGACTGGGGTGGAAGAAACCTTTTTTGCCCTTTCTATTGATTGGAGTAAGCTAGGGTGGTCTCCTATAATATCATCAAAGGTATACTTTGCTTCAAGATTTCTAATAATTTGTTTTGCTTGTTCTAGTTCCCTAGTCAAGTTTTGCATATCAGTTATATCATGTATTACACCTACACTCCCCCTAATTTTACCCCTTATAAATACTGGTGCAATATCCACCACCACATGTCTGCCCTTTGGTCCAACCTTTAAAAAGGCATTTTTAATTGGTTTTAGAGACTTAAGAACCTTCATATGGATACTTTCACCTTCTGCAATATCCACGGTAGCAGGTTTACCTATTACATCCTTTTCAGTTAAGCCTGTCATCCTGGTATAGGCAGGGTTTATATAGACTCCTAGCCCCTTTTCATCCACTACTGATATGGCATCCTGGGTAGAATCAAGTATAGCCTCTAAAAGGTATCTTGCCTCCTGCAAACTTGTTATTTGGCGACTCATTTCTTTTAACTGGGTATTATCCTTAAATATAGCATAGGCACCAATAACCTTATTCTCCTTATCAAAAAGGGGTATCCTATTAGTAATAATCTTCCTAGTTGATAGTTGTTGACTTTGATTAAGCTCCTCCTGACCTGTTTGAATAACAATTGGCAACCTGGTATTAGGGATGATATCCACTATAGGTCTTCCCATTGCCTCTTCTTTAGAAATATTTATAAGCTTTTCTGCAGCCTTATTAAAGAGAATTATTCGTGTATCTACATTTACTACAATTATAGCTTCCTGAATATTGTTAGTGATTTGAGTAATGTCCATCAAATATCACCCTTTTAATAAGATATTTTCCAATATTAATATGAAATCAGGCTATTCTACTACTTCTTCTTCAATTTTCCTCTGAATATTAATTCTGACAACCTTAGGATTGATACTTTCTAGGGTAATGCCTTCTGGTAGGTCTATTTTAACTGGAAGATCATGTCTCCCCTCTGGTAAATCTGAAACATCTATAAACAATGTTAAGTTTTCCTTTTTCAATCCATCTATTTGGCTTTTACCACCCTTTAGGGTATATGATATTGTTTGGTCTAGGTTGTTTTCCCCTATTGTTAAGTCCCCCTTGAGATTATTTACCTTAATATCTGTTGTCTCAAATGTTTTTTCAATAAGGGGTTCAATGGTCACCTTCACCATTACAGCTGCTTCCCCGCTTATCACTTCCACACCTTCAGGTAAAAGAAGCTTTACTTTTTTCTCAAAGGTTTTGGTTTGTCCAGTAAGTGAAATTTCCTCTGTAGAAATACGGCTAATATCATTAAAGTTTTGAGATATACCACCTATCTTTATTTCTGTAGGATTAACTGTGACCGAGGTTATTAGGCTATCCTGGGGAAGACTTCCCGTTAATTTTGGGTTCACTGGGACATTCTTTGTAGCTCCTATGGGAATGGTCACATCCACATTTTTAGGCGAAATGCTAACACCCCCGACTTCCTTCCCATTGGCATCTACAGCCTTTAAGGGTAATTGCTTATTTATTTCACTACTTGCATTGGTAATATCTAATTCTGCCACCACTTCACTTACCATATTCAATAAGGTTTCTGCCCCCTCTAATGTGACCTTGCTTGGATTTGCTATATAGGATAGGTAGGCCATACCTTCAGCAGGTTGACCTATTATTTTTATCTTAATATCCCTCTCTTTTGTTACTATTTGGTCCAATACTATTTCTATTGCATCAGGGTTTTTACTACTTATTTCAATTTCTGGAGGAATACCAAAAATAGAAATAGGTAAGAAATGGGTACCCTTTGTGTTTAATCTGGAAAGGTCAGCTTCCACCCTTATAGCATTTTTATTAATCTTATAGACCTGATTCTTTTTTCCATAAACCCTGATGGAAATTGTATAATCTTGAGGATTACTGATAATTAATCCCTTTTCCTCCAGACTTTCCACATTAGTGAGTTCCACTGGAATGTCGTTTATAGGTATAAATATCTTGGGATTTTCCTTAGTTACAACAAAGATCCATAATAAAAGGGCCACTGCTATGGATAGGGCTACCATGGTTTTCTTATTTTCAAATAGATTAATCATTCTTATTCCTCCACTTAATCCAGTTAAATTGTAAAGGCTTTTGTTGATCTTTTTCTATTAATAAATCTATTAATATCTGCTTAAGGGACTTAATATCTAAATATCTTGATAGTTTTCCGCTTAATGCCATTGATATAATTCCTGTTTCCTCAGAAACAATAACTACAACAGCATCAGAACTTTCAGTAATTCCCAGACCTGCTCTATGCCTGGTCCCCACCTGATTACTAAGGTTTTGATTTTCGGTCAGGGGAAGAAAGCACCCTGCTGCCATAATCCTATCATTACGAATAATCATTGCCCCGTCATGGAGGGGGGTATTGGGAATAAAGGTATTCAAAAGAAGTTCCCCAGTCACTAGGGAATCCATTTTAATCCCTGTTTCTATCACATCTCCTAATCTTGTCTCCCTTTCTATAACAATAAGGGCGCCAGTCTTTTCCTGGGCAAGGACTTGAACAGCCTTAATTATTTCCTCAATGGTATTCATAGGGTGGTCCTCCTGCTTCCCCATTAAAACGTCAGCAAAAAATCTACTCCTGCCAAGATGCTCTAAAGCCCGTCTTAGCTCAGGTTGGAATACCACCAAGAGAGCAATAACACCTACTGTCATAGTATTTCGGAGTATCCAATTGATTGTATAAAGTTTCATCCACTCACTTAATTGGGTGGCTAATAAAATAAGTAAGATTCCTCTAATTAATTGACCTGCCCTAGTTTCCTTTATCAGGCCAATAACCTTATAAAATAAGTATGCCACTATTCCAATGTCGACGAAATCACGGATTCTAATACTATAAAATAATTCCTTTAGAAACTCAACAAATTGGTCCATTGTTTGTTCTCACCTTTTTCAATAGTTAGACTATATTTTCCCTTATTTACCTATATATTAATTATACACTAGTTTTGATAGTTCTAAAACTTTTTCTTGCAAGAAATTTCAAAAATATGGGGTATTCCTTGGGAGTAGGGGATAAGGGATAAGGAATAAGGGATAGGGGATAGGGGATATGGAATCTATGGTTTTGTAAAATACAAGAGCATACTATAAATTACATAGACCAAGACTACAAAAATAATGGAAGCTAAAATATAACCCATAATTAGCCCAATCAAGGCCTTTAGCTTTCCTGACAAGACCAAAATAATAGCCAAAAATACATTTACCAATATTAAAAGAGGTATACCTATTTTATCTATAAGTATACCTTGAATTATTAATACAATCATTCCAATAAGTAAACCATATTGAAAAAGTCTATTCTTGTTTATCATTAAAATCTTCCCCTTATTATTCTTACTAATATTTTATGCAAATATCTCATAAAAAGAATAATAAGGTGTTTTTAATCTATTGGGTTTGAATTTGTTCTAATAGAGCAGGGCTAACCTTTTTTATTGATGAAGTGACCAGCCTGTATAAAAATGCACATACAAATATATTACTAATAGCTGTAGGTAGGACGACTCCTACAAACAGGGCAGAAAAGGTTCCTGGTAGACCTGCTATAATAGAAGCACTTCCTAAAAAGGCGCTACCACTTACTATGGTTCCTAATAAGCCAACAAGACCCATTTTTACATCCCTAGGTAAATTTTCTAAGAGCCTCATAAGGAAGTAGACAAAGATGGCTGCAGTTATCTTATCAATTATATTTGGTATTTGACCTCCGGGAAACTTTGTGGTTAGAGCCGCAATAATTCCTGCAGCAATACCAGCCACTAAAGATGTTTGGAAATCCTTGTTGATTGCAATAATTATAAATAATATAGCTGTCATATAGTCAAAGGTAACAGCCCCTATACCTGCTGGTGCTAGTTGATGAAGTATGAAGCCAACAGACAATAAAATACCGCTAATAGTTAATTTTTTTACCTTGTTATTCATTGATATGCCTCCAATAGTTTTAAATTTTTTATTTTTATTATAGTGCCACCAATGTGAAGTTCATGTCATTTTGGCTTCACCTCCTCCTTATGATAATTTTTTCAATACTTATTTTACTTGATATAAACCAATCTTTCTCATAACCTTATTTAAGGTTTTATAGGATCTTGAATCAGCCTCTTGGGCTCCTTCTTTAATCAACTGATTTATATAATCCTTTTCCTTAGATAGCTCCTTAAATCTCTTTTGTATAGGAGATAAGATTTCGACTACCGCCTCCCCTACGGCATTTTTAAACTGTCCATAGCCGGTAGAGGAAAACTCCTTTTCAACATCTTGGATGGACTTGCCAGTTATACTTGAATAAATATCTATTAAATTACTTATACCTGCCTTATTCTTAATATCATAGCGAACCTGGTTATCAGAATCTGTCACAGCCCGCTTTACCTTGTTCATGATTACTGATGGTTCTTCCAGGAGGGTAATGTAGGCATTAACATTTTCATCTGATTTAGACATTTTCTTGTCTGGCTCCTGCAAACTCATAACCCTAGCTCCTGCCTTTGGAAAATAGCCTTCCGGCACTACAAAGGTTGGACTGTATGAATTATTGAACCTAATGGCTATATCCCTGGTCAGTTCAATATGTTGTTTTTGGTCCTCTCCCACTGGAACCATATCTGTTTGATATAGGAGTATATCAGCTGCCATTAATGATGGATAGGTGTATAAGCCTGCATTGATATTTTCAGAATGTCTTGAAGACTTATCTTTAAATTGGGTCATCCTATTTAATTCTCCCATATAGGTATAGCAATTTAACAACCAGGCTAATTCAGCATGGGCAGGCACATGAGATTGAATAAAAAGCAGTGCCTTTTCCGGATCTAGTCCACAGGATATGAGCTGAACAAAGGAATCATAGGTCCTTTGTCTTAAATTCTTTGGCTCCTGCCTAACAGTAATGGCATGCATATCTACTATACAGAAAATACAATTATGTTCATGCTGGAGCCTTGTCCAATTCTTTATTGCTCCAAGGTAATTACCTAGGGTAAAATATCCTGAAGGTTGAATACCACTAAAAATAATCTTTTTCTCTTCCATAATTATCCCCTTCCGATTTAAACACAAAAACCTTCCATCCCCAATAGGGACGAAAGGTTATATTCCGCGTTGCCACCCAGATTAAGTATAAGCATACTTCTCTTTAAAAAGATACGGAGTAAGTACTCGATATCCTGACCTTATAACGTAGATCTAACGGCACAGGCTACTAAAATTCACCCTGCTTTTTGTGAATCCATTCGATACCATCTTAGATGCCAAATTTCCACTAATATTCGGCTCCCTATAATCAAGAATTGATATCTACTACTTTCACGCATCAAATTTGCTCCTATTAATTTTCTATCAATTAAGGATAATTATAAGGACTTTAAACATGTCTGTCAAGGAAAACTTTTGAATTTCTTATTTAATCTACCTGTCCTATTTAT
>CAYMVC010000002.1:0-11066 GCA_964393755.1 uncultured Eubacteriaceae bacterium
TGGTATTTAAGGGGGAAACAAGGGCCTTAAAAAGATATTTAAAAAGTTTTCGCCTCTATTATACAATGGAAGTTGAAAAGGTAAAGGCAGATGAAGAGTTAAGGGAAAAATGGCAGGCAGACCAACTTATTAGAGGTGAAAGGGTAAATAGTATTGTTATTAGAAAGGGTAAATATGTACTGGGAATAGAATGTCATTCATTGGATTTTTATGATGAAGACCTAATAGAATATATGACAAATATATATTTTGTTGATTAGCTAATAAATTAATTTTTTAAGGCTTGAATCTTTTGAGGTTCATGCTTTTTATTTTGTTTAGGAACTTGGAAGTATATTTAGTATATTCTTTTAAGTATTGGAAATAATACAGGGGATAATGGGGGAATGGTTTTAAAAGGTTAAATTTGACAAGTATTTTAAAGTAGGTTAATATATACAAGTTCTCCCAAAGAAAATACAGGAGGTTATAAAATGGAAAAACAAGACCAGGAGGCTGGAGAGGCATTTATTAAGAATAAGACTCCTTTACTTCTGATGCTATTGCTTGTACTCACCATTGGTGCAACAATAGGGTTCTACCATTTGACGGAAAAGAACATTACCATAGTAGATGGAAATAATGAAGTGAATATAAAGACCAGGGGTAAGACTATTGATCAGGTATTAATAGAAGAAAAAATCTCCCTTAAGCCTGAAGATATAGTAGAACCCTTCCTAGATACACCCATAGAAAATGGGCTGGAAATTCAGATAAGTAGGGCAAAGCCCATAACCATTGTATCTGACGGAAAAGAATATGAAATCATCACCGCCACTAAAAGGGTTGGGGATATAATAGAGGAATCAGGTATTAAATTAGGGAATATTGATAAGGTCCTACCCTATAGGGAAACAGATATAGGTAATAATAAGGATATTAGGATTGTAAGGGTAAGAGAAGAAAAACTAGATAAGGAAGAAAGCATTGAATATGCCATTCAAAGGCTGCCCACTAAGGACCTGGATAAGGGTGAAACAAAGGTTCTTCAAAGAGGGGAATCGGGTTTAAGAAATAGGGAGATTAAGATTACCTATGAGGATGGGAAAGAGACCCGAAGAGAAGTAATTAAGGAAGAGGTTAAAATAGAACCTAAAGACCAGCTAATACAGGTAGGCGTTAACGATACCATAACTACATCTAGGGGGAACACTAGATTTGAAAAGGCAATGATTGTCACAGCCACCGCCTATTGTGAAGGAGAACCGGGGGTAACTAATAAAACTAGTGTTGGGGCCCGGCTAAAAAAAGGAGTAATAGCTGTGGATCCTAAGGTAATTCCCTATTATACAAAATTATATGTCCCCGGCTATGGCATTGGTCAGGCATTAGACACAGGTGAGGCAATTAAAGGCAATAAGAGTGACCTAGCTATGGATACAAAACAAGAGACTATAAAATATGGTAGAAGAAAAGTAAAGATTTATATATTAGGTAAGTAGAAAAAAGAGAAACAGAAGAAAATTCTTCTGTTTCTTTTTTTAATCTCTTAGGGTAAAATAGTATAAGGGGAGAATTATTATGATAAAAGAAATTATAGTGGTGGAAGGCAGAGATGATGAGGCGGCTATTAAGGCTGCCGTTAAGGCGGAAGTTATTATTACTAATGGATTAGGTATAAGTGAAAAAACCATAGAGAGAATTAAAAATGCCCAGGAAAGGACAGGGGTAATAATATTTACCGATCCAGACTATCCTGGAGACAAGATAAGGCGGATTATATCCGATAGGGTGCCGGGATGCAAACATGCCTATCTTCCCAGAAAACATAGTAAAAAGGATGGGGATATAGGAATAGAGAATGCCAAGCCAGAACATATTAGACAAGCCCTGTCTAAGGTCAAAAGCCAGGGGGTAGAAAGTAAAATCTTTACTACTGATCATATGATAGATGGGGGCTTATTAATGGGACCAGGGGCCCGGGAAAGGCGAGAAATGATGGGAGAGATTTTAGGCCTTGGCTATGGTAATGGGAAACAATTTTTAAAAAGATTAAATCATTATAATATTTCTATGGAGGAATTTCTAGAGGCTCTTCAAAGGGTGGAAGGGAGTAATTTATAGGTGGAAAATTTAACTTCGCCAAAGCTTGTAAGGGAAATAATTAAAAAACATGGATTTTATTTCAGTAAGGGATTGGGTCAAAACTTTTTAATAGATTCTAATATCCTAGACAAGATATTAGAAGGAGCAAATCTTGGTCCCCAGGATGGAGTCTTGGAGATTGGACCTGGGATTGGCACTATGACCCAGGCTATTTCTAAAAAGGTGGAAAAGGTAATTGCCATTGAGCTGGACAATAATCTTTTACCTATTCTGGATGAGACCCTGGTTGATTGCCCAAATATTCAGATTGTTCACGGAGATATTTTAAAATTACCCCTTGGGGAAATCCTAAACTACCATTTCAGCGATAAAAAGGTAAAGGTGGTGGCAAATCTACCCTATTACATTACCACTCCTATTATTATGAAATTACTTGAGCAAGAACTGCCTATTGAAAGCATCACAATTATGGTCCAAAAGGAAGTTGCTGAAAGAATTTATGCTTCCCCCGGTGGAAAGGATTATGGGGCCCTTTCTGTGGCAGTCCAATTTTACTCTAATCTCAGTATAATAACCAATGTTCCCCCTACAGTATTTATGCCTCCTCCCAATGTGGCTTCAACGGTTATTCGCTTAGACGTATTAGAAAAACCTAAAGTGGAAGTTAATGATAGGAAATTATTCTTTAAACTTGTGGGAGCTGCCTTTGGCAAGAGGAGAAAGACCTTATTAAATGCTCTTTCGACTGGGAATTTAGGTTTAGAGAAAGAGACTATTAGAGAATTACTTAATAATATTGGAATTGATGAAAGAAGAAGGGGTGAAACCCTATCTTTAGATGACTTTGCTAGTATAGCTAATAATATAAAATAAACTTGGAGGTGGAATTATGAGAGGTTGGATTTTATTTGACACCTATGATGATGGTTTGAAAAAGGAACAACATGAAATTAATCGTTTTGTAGAGGATGCAGAGAAACAAGATATTGATTTAAGGGTTATAAGCCCAGACCAATTTGAACTAATCGTAACAAAGGACGACAGAGACACTGTAATTATAGATGGAGACCTAGTGGCACTGCCAGATTTTATCATTCCAAGATTAGGGGCTTCCACAACTTATTTTACCTTGGCTGTTATCCGCCATTTAGAACAATTAGGAGTATACACTATAAACTCTTCCCAAAGTATTGAAGCAGTAAAGGACAAACTATTTACCCAACAGATACTGGCTGCAGAAAATATGCCGGCACCAGATACCATGCTAGCAAAATATCCGGTAAATGTGGATTTAGTTGAAGAGAAGTTTGGTTTTCCTGTTATTGTAAAGACCCTGTCAGGTGCCCAAGGAACAGGGGTGTTTTTATCCAGTAATAAGGACAAGTTTAGAGACTTGATGTCCCTTATTAATTCTACTAATAAGGATGCCAATATAATAATACAAAAATTTGTTGCCTCCAGCAGGGGTAGGGACCTGAGGGTGTTTATCATAGGGGGTAGGGCTGTAGCCTGTATGGAAAGAAGATCAGCAGATGGGAATTTCAAATCAAATCTTTCCCAAGGGGGGACTGCTAGAAAGGTGGAACTTAATCCTGAAATTGAGTGGTTAGCCACCGAAACAGCTCGAATCTTAGGTCTGGAAGTAGCTGGTATAGATTTACTCTTTGATGGGGACCATTTCCAAATTTGTGAGGCAAATTCTGCTCCAGGCTTTAAGGGTATTGAGGAATGTCATGATATTAGCATACCGGAAGAGATATATAACTATATAAGGGTAAGATTAGGGATATTTAATGAGTAGGGATAAGGATAAAAATAGTGGTTAGTAGGGGAGACCAGTGGTCTCCCTTTATACTGTTAAACTTCAATTGTTCCCCCTGGTGGTAAAACTTCTACTTCCACATTCTTTACTTTTTCCTTAAATTCTTCCGGATCCACATCTATCACATCAAAGGTTTTATAATGGATGGGTATCACCTTTCTTGGTTTTATAAAGTCTACCGCGAGAATAGCATCCTCTATATCCATTGTGAAGTTTCCCCCAATAGGCAAGAGAGCTAGATCTATATTTTCTCTTTCTAACAGCTTCATTTCCATAGAAAGTCCTGTATCCCCAGCATGGTAAATCTTCTTCCCATTTATTTCAATAATAAAGCCTCCAGCCAATCCTCCTTCCACCATTTTATTTCCGTCCTGTATACCTGAACCGTGAAGGGCAGGGGTCATTTTCACCAGACCAAAATCAAACTTCCTCCTACCCCCTATATGGAGGGGATGGGTTTTTAATCCCTTTTGGGATAAATAGTTGGATATTTCAAAATTACAGATAATTAGGGAGTTCCATCTTTTAGCTATTGCTTCCGTATCCCCCATATGGTCACCATGGCCATGGCTTATAAAAATATGGCTGATATCTTTTAAGTCTTTCGGCTTAGTAGAAGTATGGGAATTCCCAGTAAAGAAAGGGTCAATTAGACCTTTAAAGTCTCCAGATTGAATTAGAAATGCTGAATGACCAAAGTAAGTAAGTTTCATATTCAAAACCTCCTAAAGTATTCTCTTAATTAAATCTTACCCTAAAACTATAGAAATAAAAACTACAAAGCGTTATTTTGCAAAACTGTCTATTTTTCCTATTAAGCTAGCCAGTCATTGTGTTTATCAAAACATTAATTGGGTAAAATACTAGAGATATTGACTTATTGGAGGAGTGGGGAGATGGAGAAACTTTCAAATATAATGATACTTTTTGGGGGGACCGGGGATTTAGCTAAAAGAAAATTATTTCCCGCCCTTTATCATTTATTAAGGGGGAAAACATTACCGGATAATTTTGCCTTAGTGGCAATAGGTAGAAGGGAGAAAAATAATGAAGAATATAGAGACTATATTTATTTTTTTATAGAGGAAGAACTAGGTATTAACTTAGATAAAAAGATTTGGGAGGAATTAAGTTCTAGAATTTTCTATCTTCCTTTTACCTTTGAGGATGATGGAGGTTATAAAAGATTGAAATCCACCCTAGAGACATTGGAAAACACTTATAAGACACGGGGTAATAGGATTTTTTATTTAGCAGTGTCTCCAGAATATTTTGGAATTATAGTCAATAAGTTAAAGCATCACAATTTGACTGTAGGGAACAATTCCTGGCAAAGAGTAGTGATTGAAAAACCCTTTGGCAGGGACCTGGAAACGGCACAAAGGCTTAATAATGAAATTACAGGGGTATTTCCAGAAAAAGATATTTATAGAATTGACCATTATCTAGGAAAAGAGATGATCCAAAATATAATGGTATTAAGGTTTACCAATACAATCTTTGAGCCTATATGGAATAGTCAGTTTATAGATAATATCCAAATATCCTCCAGTGAGCAAATAGGAATAGAAACCAGGGGTGGCTATTATGAAAGGGCAGGGGCTCTAAGGGATATGGTACAAAACCATATGATGCAATTGCTTACATTGACAGCTATGGAACCCCCCATAAAATTAGATAATAGATCTATAGGAGATGAAAAATTAAGGGTCCTTCGTTCTTTGCAGGAATATACCCATGAAAATATATTTAATGATATAGTAAGGGGCCAATATGAAGGGGGAAGGATTAATGGTGACCTAGTAAGGAGTTATAGGCAGGAAGATGGGGTTAATCCAAATTCCCAAACTGAAACCTTTGTTGCCATGAAATTGGCAATTAATAATTATAGGTGGGCAGGGGTACCCTTTTATATCCGGACGGGGAAGAGGATGGCACGAAGGTCCACAGAGGTAATAGTGGAATTTAAAAGACCGCCGGAGGTATTGTTTTTTAAGGAATACAAGGACTTACAGCCTAATATATTGGTTATTCATATTCAACCTAGGGAGGGGGTATTTTTAAGGTTTAATGCTAAAAAGCCGGGGGTGCAAAACTTTATAATGCCGGTGGATATGGACTATAATCGAAATTGCCTAATAGACGGTAATTGTCCTGATGCCTATGAGAGATTGATCTTTGATATTATGAGGGGAGATTCTACCCTTTTCGCCCATTGGGATGAGGTGGAATATTCTTGGAGAATTGTGGATAATATTTCTCAGGCTTGGTCTAGCCATCCAAAGGAAGTTTTTAAATATGAGGCTGGTTCTAGAGGACCTAAGGCAGGCCAGGACCTCTTAGCAAGGGATAATAGAAAATGGTGGGATGTATAAAAAAAGGAGGATTAGTATGAAAATCTATGATATATCAACAGAAATAAGTCAGGATATGATGGTATATAAAGATAGGGAGGAAAAGCGACCTAATATAAAAGTGGTAAGAGACTTTTCCACCGGAACTGTCTATGAATCTATTATTACAATGGATTTGCATACGGGGACCCATATGGATGCACCCCTTCATATGATAGAGGGGGGAGAAACTATAGAAAACCAGGACCTATCAAAGGTTTTAAGACCATGCAAGGTCTTGGATTTAACCTATGTGGAGGATGGTATAGGTGTAAAACATTTAGAGGAGAAGAATATAGAAGAGGGAGATTTTCTATTATTAAAAACCAGAAATTCCTTAAGAGAAGGAGAAAAATCCTTCGATTATGATTTTGTATACTTGGATAAAAGGGGAGCCGAATTCCTAAGGGAGAAAAAGGTCATTGGGGTAGGTATAGATGCCTTAGGAATTGAAAGGGCCCAGCCAGACCATGAAACCCATAAAATACTTATGGGGGATGGGATTGTTATTATAGAAGGATTGGCTTTAAAGGATGTTCCAGAAGGTGAATATACCTTGATTGCCTTGCCCCTTAAAATCAAAGGGGGGGAAGCATCACCAGTAAGGGCAGTACTGGTTGAGAGGTAAGAGGTCAGAGGTGAGAGGTGAGAGGGCGGAAGTTGAAATCACCATTTTGTGAATACTATACAAAGGGAAAAAACAAAGTTTTAAATAATATAGTAATAAAGAACTATAAGAAAGGGTGTACCATAATGGATAAGAATAAAGATTTTGTTATTCAAGAAACTACCATAAAAGAAGTTCATAAGGCTATGGAAGAAGGCAGATTAACTGCCAGGAAGCTGGTGGAAATGTATTTAGAAAGAATCCAAGCCTTTGATAAAAAAGGTCCTTCTCTAAACTCAGTTATAAAGATTAATCCTAAAGCCCTAGAAACAGCAGATGAATTAGATAAAAAGTTTAAGGAAAGAGGTTTTGTTGGTCCTCTCCATGGTATTCCAGTAATGTTAAAGGATAATGTGGACACTGGGGACATGGAAACTACAGCTGGTTCCCTAAGTTTAGAGGGGGTTATACCCCCAGATGATGCTTTCCTTACTAGGAAACTTAAAGAAGGGGGGGCAATTATCTTAGCAAAAGTTAACCTCCATGAATTTGCAGTATGGGGGGAAACTATCAGCTCCATATTAGGCCAGACCTTAAACCCCTATGACTTGGAAAGAACCCCCGGAGGGTCCAGTGGTGGTACAGGAGCCAGTATAGCGGCAAACTTTGGGCTAGTAGGTATTGGGACAGACACTATTAATTCCATTCGTTCACCTGCCTCAGCCTGTAGTCTAGTAGGATTTAGACCTACAATAGGGTTAGTAAGCAGAGATGGAGTGGTTCCCTATTCTCTTACCCAGGATACTGCCGGTCCAATAAGTCGTACTGTGGAGGATGCTGCCAGGGTATTGGATGTTATTGGTGGTTATGACCCTGCTGATCCTATAACTGGATGGTCTGTAGGACGAAAGCCTAAATCCTTTATGGATTGTTTAAAGGCGAATGGATTGGAAGGAAAGAGAATCGGAATCTTAAAAAGTTTCTTTGGAAAGAAACCTCAACATAAAGAAGTTAATGATTTGGTGATGAAGAGTTTAAAAGAGATGGAAAGGGCAGGCGCCATCCTAGTAGATATTGAAGAAAATATCGATTCTGATTATTTAGTGAAGGAAGTTTCTGTCCATATGTATGATTTAAAGGCCCATTTAGGTATTTATTTGGAATCACTGGGAGAATTATCCCAGGTTCATTCCTTAGAAGATGTAATAAAGTCTGGTAAGTATCATGAGGGTCTTGATGAAAATCTTAAGTTTGCCCGAACTTTAGATGTGGATACACCTATTTATAATGAGCGACTTATAAAAAGACTGGCCTTACGAAATCAGGTGATGGCTATTATGGCAGAACTAAAGCTAGATGCTATTGCCTATCCCCATCAAAAAATACCAGTGGTATTTGTAGGGGAGCCACAAAATGAACGAAATGGGGTCTTAGGTTCGGTAACAGGTTTTCCAGCTTGTTCACTGCCGGCTGGTTTCACTGCACCTACTGAAACAGCACCTATGGGTGTGCCGGTAGGAATTGAGATTTTAGGAAGGGAATTTGATGATGGTACCCTGATGGAAATAGCTTATAGCTTTGAACAAGCCACCCACTATAGAAAACCACCAATTAGTACACCCTAATGCATGGACCTCTACCTAATAAATGTGAAGCAAAAAGAACCGTCCCCAACGCTTCACTTTAGAAGGAATCCTATGTTTTATGTCGAAGTATAAAATGACTAGGATATTTAGGAGGGGTATGATTGGGATTATTTTGGGATATTTTACAGCAGGGACAAATTGATGAACAGGCAGAAAAAAGTGAGGATTTAGAGGAAAGGGTGGCTGCTCTTGAGGAGGAATTAAAAAAGACTCAGAATTTATTAAGGAAGACCCTTTTAGCCTTAGAAAAATATACCCAGCAGGATATTGATGGAGACGGTAATATAGGATAGGATTTCCTATCCTATATTAACATCTACAATATTTGATAATGCTAATTGAATATTTTCATTTTTACATTCAAATAGAATTTCTTTTCTTATGGGGTAGTAGTCCTTTACTACTCCTTTTAAATGGGTAAATTCCCCATTATTGAAATAATTAACCCATAGGGATGTCCCCTCCCTTAAGGACTGGTAGAGTAGATAATTAATCTCCTCTAATTTCTGTTCATCTATTATAGGCTTTTTTTCTTTTCTTGTTTCCCTTGTCCATTTTTCTAATTCTTCCTTATGTTCTGTCAGCATCATTGCCGACCATTTGATATTTCCCCTATCTTTTATGGTCATAGATTATGACCTCCTATCTTATTTTTTTGTTTTAGGCTTATTGCCTCTTTATTTAAAAATCTGCCCCTTATAATGGAGGCAGGACCAAACCTGTCCTGCAATTCATCCATCACATTAGCAACCCTTTTTTCCTTTATAATAGAAGAAAAGAGATTTAATTGAAATTCTCCATCAGGGCTGAGATTTCCTAATGAGATATTTATCTTCCTCACCCATTTTAATCTATTATGTTTTATCAATATTTGTTGACAGAGGTGGTAAATATCCATTGTAAGATTACTAGGAGTTGCCCTGGTTAATGAATGGGAGAAGCCACCACCCCCCTGGGTTTTGCTATAGCTAAGGCTTAGGTGAACAGTTCTACCAGCAAGTCCCTGCCTTCTGGCACGACGGCAAATATCTTCACAAAGCTCTAATACTACAGTAGCAAGACTGTCAAAACCCTTATAATCCTTTTCTAGAGTAATTCCCTTTCCAATACCCTTTGGAATAGAATAATCAAGATTACATTCCATTTGGGAAAGATCTACACCCCAGGAATGATAGTAAAGTTGATTGCCCATTATGCCAAATTTATTTTCTAAAATATCTAGAGGGTAGTGGGCCAAATCCCCTAGGGTTTCTATACCTAATTCCCTTAAATTCCTTGCCATGGCACTACCAATGCCCCAACATTTTTTTGTAGGAAGGGGCCATAGTTTTTGAGGAACATCCCCATAATCCCAACAAGCAATACCTATTTTCTTAGCCTCATTATCTAGGCACACCTTTGAAAGAAGGCGGTTAGGGCCTATACCTATGGCACAATGAAGTCCAAAATCCAGTAGAATTTGATTTTTTATCTTCCTAGAGATTTCATATTTGTTACCAAATAACTTTTTACTGCCATTAATTTTTAACCATGCTTCATCTATTGAATAAACATGGATATCCTCTAAAGGCACATATTGATAAAAAACCTTAATGATCTCAAGAGACATGTCTAGATAGTAACCCATCCTAGCACCCACAATGTGGATGTTTTTATTTTTAGGAATATCAAAAATCCGGTTACCGGTTTTTATTTTAAAATCCTTTTTTAACCTGGGGGAAGCAGCTAATACTATGGAACTTGAAATATTAGGATCCCCTACCACCGCCAGGTAACAACTATTGGGATCTAAACCCCTAGATATTGCCTCACAACTTGCATAAAAAGACCTCATATCTATACAGAGGATGTCATTATGGGGAAGTTTTGAATAGTCAATCATACAAGAGCCTCCTTTTACCCTATTATATACGAACATGTGTTCTAATTTCAAGTAGTAAGTATTGGATTTTATAGACCCTTATGGGGAAAGTTCTACTTACTATAAACATAAAAATAATTATAAAGAATATATTTTTATTAGATGCTTTCTCAATAATCGAACAGAATATAAAGTTAAGGAAAGGAGGATGGGAAAATTGGCTGAATTTGAAAGAAGGTTTATATTTTTTTCTCCAGAGGATAAGGGATATGAGCTAGCCATAGGGAAGATGCCTAAGGGACATATTGAGATAGAAAGAAAGGGTGAAAGGTTAAGTTTTAAGGTATTTATTGAAAACTTAAGGGAAATGATATATCAGATTCAATTATTTACCTTTGGAGGTAACCATGTGATACTAGATGAGGTCCCTATAGGAAAGGATGGAAAACGGGAGGGAAAATACAATGTCAATAGTTTAAATGTTTTAAATTCGGGCATTAGATGGCAGGAGTTTGATGTAATAGTAATAAGACCCCAAGGCCCGGAACATAGCAGAAAAGTGCCCCTTGTGGCATGGTTAAATAATTCAAAAGGTGGCAAGGGGGAAATTCCCTTTATTGAAGACCAAATAAGGGAAGAATTGAAGAAGGCT
>CAYMVC010000002.1:11076-23113 GCA_964393755.1 uncultured Eubacteriaceae bacterium
AAACCTATAGAAATAGAAGAATTAGTAGATGAAGGCCAGGTAGGACAGGAAATATTTTTAGAAGAAACCATAGAGGAAGAAATAAATGAATGGCAGGAGACTATCCTGGATCCAGAAGAGGTTGTTGAAGGAATGGAAGAATTAATTCAGGAAGAATTTATTGAAAAACCAGAAGAATATATTGAAAACACCGAGGAATTAGTTGATGGATTTATAAATGAAACCTTTCAGGAGGAAATATTTATAGAAGAGGAAATCCCCTATTATTACTTGAATCAAAATATCCAAGAATTAGATAAGTTACTTACTGAGACTACTCCATTTTATCCACCTATAAAAAATCATAGGTGGTGGGAAATAAGGGAAGGAGAGGAAGCCTTAGATGGGTTTTATCTTTATTTTAACGGCTCCTTTGTAGATATTAGGTATCCGTATATGGCTTATAGGAACACGGGAGAAATATATACAGATGAATATAAACATAATTTATTTGGTCTTGTATTTAATGATGAAACAGAAAAAGAATTAGGATACTTTGTATACGGTATTCCCGGCAGGTTATGTTCACAGGATCAACCCTTTCAGGGTAATACAGGATTTTTGTATTGGCATCCCTCTGAAGGCAATCAAAATGCAGGGGGTGAAATGGGTTACTGGTTACTCTATGTTGAAGCCCATTCTGGAATAATAGCCGTACCAAAAAGACCAACTCTTGCCCCTGATTGTTAAAACTAAATAAAATTTATTTTTTAAAAATATAAATAACAGAATTTTACAGGATATATTAATCCTCCCTATAGCACAATAATAGTAACTAGGAAAATAAAAAATTAAACCTAGCATTATTATTGAAGGAGGAGAAAAAATGAAAAAACTTGTACTATTAGGTGCAATTTTCCTAATTATTATAGGTCTGACCATAGGTTGTACTCCTGCTAGAAGGGTGGAACCTAGGGATAATACATTAAATGATCCCCAGCAGAATAATATGTTGCCTGGTGACCAGGGTAATATGGTGCCCAATAATAATCCCCAGAACAACTTTACTGATCCTAACCAAAATGATACTACCATACCTAGGGAAACTACACCCAATATAGATAATCAAAACACCAATACCGCTGACCAGGCACGCAATAGGAAGATAGCAGAAATCGCCCGTAATGTTGATGGTGTAAGGAGTGCCACAGTAGTAACTACTGGAGATACAGCCTATGTGGGTATAGATATTGATAAAAATGCTGAAAATAAAGAAACCGATAAGATTAAGGAAAAGGTTGGAAAAGCAATTAAGAATAAGGAGAATATTACCCGGGTATATGTATCTGCAGATGTTGATAGTGTAGAAAGATTAAAGGAAATAGGTAGGGATATAACTGGAGGAAGACCTATATCAGGATTTTTAAACGAGCTGACAGAAATGTTTAGGAGACCAATGCCTACAACAGAATAAAATTTAAGATTTTGGGAAAATAGGATAATATCCTATTTTCTTTTTTTTTGTGGTGTGGTCCTTTCACATGACCCCCTTCCTTTACATATAATATAATAAACATATTTATGTAAATCCTATAGACAAAAGGGGAGGGGGAAGATGACTAAGGGGGAAAACTTACATGTTACAATTTATGATATAAGAAGGGATGAATATATACCTTGTCCTATTAACCAATGTATAGTACAGATACTCGCCTATGAGGTAAGGGAAGACTTTCACATAGAGGTATTAAAGGCCTATGCCATAATGATAAGAACATATATTATGAGAAAAATGAGATTATTTGATGGGAAGGGTTGTGCCAGATATCCAAGGGCGGACCTATGCAATAATCCAGATCATTGTATAGGCTTATTACCCTTGGAATGTATTTCGGATGAAAAAAAGCTACTGTTAATGGGGGTTGTAGGTGATACCCAGAATAAGGTAATAACCTTTAAGGATAAAATAATATTTCCCTATTATCATAATACCTGCGGAGGTTCTACAGAAAACTCAGAAAGGGTATTAAGTAATACTGTCCAATATGCAAGAAGGGTCCTATGTGACCACTGTAAATCCACCTCTCCCCATTGGCAAACGATTGTAGAATTTACCCTGGAGGAATTGGAAAGGAAATTTAATATGGTTTTCCCCAGACCTAGCCCCTTAGATGAGACTTCAATAGACAAGATACTTTATAAGGCTGAAAGGGATAAAGAAGGAAGGATAATCAGGGTTAATGTAGGTGATAGAATTATAAAAGGTAGGGAATTTCAGGAAAGATTAGACTTATTCTCCACAAGATTTGGTTGGCAACCTACGGGAATAAGGTTTTTTGTAAGGGGTAAGGGTCATGGTTTAGGACTATGCTCATATGGGGCACAAGGTTTAGCATTGGAGGGAAAAACCAGTGACCAAATCTTAAAATATTATTTTACCGGAATTAAGGTTGAGAATATTAGCCAATGGAGTATAAATAAACCATTAAGGGATAAGATAATTCTAATAGACCCAGGTCATGGGGGTAGGGATTTTGGTTTAAGTAAAAATAGTATTATAGAAAAGGATATGAATTTAAAAATATCTAGGGAATTAGAGGATACCCTAGTCAGATCAGGGGCAGATGTAGTATTAACTAGGGAGGGGGATATGTATATTTCCTTGGAAGAACGGCTGCAACTTAGTGAGTCTATAGATCCTCATTTTATCCTAAGTATCCATGGCAATGACAGCCCTACCATGGCTAGTATAACCCAAGTATATGTTTATCCTGGTGATAAAGAGGCTAAAGAACTGGGCAATTGTATAATAAAAGAATTTAAGGCTTTTGGTTTAAAGGCTAAAGATGTAATTGAAATAGAATTAAGTATGACTAGGGAAAGTAGAAAAACCACTTTGGTTTTAGATTTAGGGTATTTTAATTTAATAAATAACATGGAGATAAGAGATATGGCAAGGGCTATATATCAGGGAATATTAAAATATTGGGGATTAGATTATGGTAATTTAGTGGAAAAATATGAATAAATGTAATATTTAAAATTTTGGTATTGACAGGTTAATATACTAATTGATATAATATTAAATTTGACAAACTATTGTGATTATGTTAGAATAACAGAGTAGAATATAAGGATGGTGATAGAGATGGAAGGGAATAAGAATCCACTTCATAAAATTAAAGAGGATTTGGAAGCTTATGTTGGACAAAGGGTAAGATTAAAGGCCAATAAAAGCAGAAAACGAACCTTTATCCGGGAGGGTATTATAGAACAGATATATCCTAGTATATTCGTTATAGCTATAGATGAAGAAAATAGACTACCAAGAAAGATTTCTTTTTCTTACTCTGATATATTAACTAAAACAGTAGAATTGACCCTATGCAAGGATAATTCCACAATAAAATGTGGATAAGATATATAGCTACATCTGTGGCTATATTTTTTTATGTAAAATTAAGGGGTGTGACCTATTCTTTTTATATAGATATTACAAAGGAATATTATAAACTATATAGAAATTGTATAAAATAGTTACTAGCAATTCTAAAGCAATTAAATCTAAGCCTAGAATCCAGTATTTTAAAAACATACTGGTTAGCAGACATTGTCTTTGGGTAAATTAACTATGAAATTTTCATTATAAAATATTGAATTTATATGGAAAAGGAGAATTAATATGATAAGTAAAAGAGTAGTAGTAGCTTTAGGGGGAAATGCCCTTCAAGACCCTGATAGACCACCAACATCAGAAGAGCAGCTGGCTTCAGCTAAACATACAGCTGTCAGCATTGTATCCTTGATTAAGGCAGGATATGATGTAATAATCGCCCATGGAAATGGACCTCAAGTAGGAAGAATAGTATTGGCAAGCGAATATGCCGCTGATGTAACACCTATTATTCCCTTTCCAGAATGTGCTGCAATGAGCCAGGGCTATATTGGTTATCATTTACAACAAGCCATTCAGGAGGAATTGAGAAAAGAAGGAATTGAAAAGCCGGTAGCTTCCCTGGTAACCCAGGTAGTGGTTGATAAAAGTGATCCTGCTTTTAAAACCCCCACCAAGCCTATAGGGGCCTTTTATACCGAAGATGAAGCTAAGGAAATAGAAACTGAAAAAGGTTACCATATGATGGAGGATGCAGGTAGGGGATGGAGACGGGTAGTGGCATCACCAAGACCTATAGATGTGGTAGAAAGCCAGGCTATCAAGACCCTAGTAGATGGGGGTGTATTGACTATCACCGTGGGTGGTGGAGGGATACCGGTTATAAAAAAACAAGATGGCAGTCTAGAAGGAATTCCTGCAGTTATAGATAAAGACTTTGCAGCTGAAAAGTTGGCAGAGTTAATGGATGCAGAAATGATTGTTATTCTAACAGGGGTAGAACAAGTAGCCATCAACTTTAACAAGCCTAATCAAAAATCCTTAGATAAAATCAATCTAGAAGAGGCTCAACAGTATATAGAAGAAGGACACTTTGCTCCAGGCTCTATGCTGCCAAAGGTGGAAGCGGCAATGGCATTTGCCAAATCCCAACCAGGCAGAAAGGCAATTATTACCCTTTTAGACAAGGCAGTGGAGGCCTTAGAAGGAAAGACTGGAACAATAATAGTAGACGAATAAAGATAAGGATAAGGGATAAGAGGTATGGGATGTCTCTCAAGAATGTCATCTTGAGCTCAGCAGAATAAGCATACCTACGAAAGATCTGGACCTCGTCGTTCAACTATGGTATTGTTTTTAATGAGAAATACTAAAATCCATTGGATTTTGGTATTTTTTTTATCCTTCCATAATAAAGATAAATAGTAAACATATTTTTGTCCATAAAACTATATCTATATAATATGACTTATACATATTGGAGAGAGGAAAAATAAATGTCTTTAGAGTTAATTAAGGAACATCTTGAAGTGGATCGGGAGATTAAAAGATTTACCACTCAAACGATAATAGAGGAAAATGTAATTGTTCCAGATTATAAACCGGACATTGAAAAAATACTTTCTATCCGGGGGGATATACATGTAAATAATAAGGTGATAGAAGGTAATAAATATTTTGTAGAAGGTCTAGTGGATTTTAAAATTCTATACCAAAGTTTTAATGAGGGGGTAAAATTACAATACTTTAATGCAGACCTTCCCTTTAGCCATTGGGTAGATGTGGAGGAGGAAGGGGATATTCAAGGGATAATACAGACTAGAATGGAATATACAGACTTTGAATTAATAAATGGAAGAAAGCTAAATATTCGAGGGGTATTGGGTATACAGGGCAAATTCACCAAAAGGGAACAGCTACCAATGCTTACAAGTATTAAGGGATTAGAGGATATCCAGACCCTCCCTAATTGGATTAAAATTACCACTACAGGGGAAAAGATTAAGGAACAGACCATGGTAAAGGAAGAGGTTATTCTAGAAGATATGCCTCCTATTTTAGAAATTATAAAAACCTCTGGAAGGATTTTAGAAAAGGAAATAAAATTAGTTGATGGAAAGATAATGATAAACGGCTTATTAGAGGTGGGAATAATCTATATAGGAGAGGTGGATGAAGACCAACAAATTAAGTATGTGGAGCAACAATTATCCTTTGGCCATTTTATAGAAAACCCTGCTATAATAGGTCAAATGGAATACCACCTAGACCTTAATTTAAAAGATATTTTGACCCAGGTTAAAACCAGTGAAGAAGGAATATTTAACACTATACAAATCGAGGGAATTATTGATATCCATGGGACCCTTTATAAAGATTACGAAGTTGAAACCATTGTAGATGCTTATAGTCCTAGTGTTCAAATCAATCTGGAAAGGGACAAAGTAGATTGTCAGACAATGATTTTAAACCAAGAACTCCAAACAAGTATTAAGGAAAATGTATCCACCCCAATGGGCCAGGAAGGAATAGAGGATATATTATCAATGGAGGGTTTTGTAATTATTACAAATACCCAAAGAGTAGGGGACCAATGGCTGGTAGAGGGCCTAGTAGAAATTGAAATACTCTATCAAAAATTGGGGGAAGAAGAGGCCTATGAATGCATAAGGGAAGAGTTCCCATTTAGGCAAGGGGTAGATTTAGATGTGAAGGGTGAAATATACGGGGATGCTTGGGCAAATATTCAACACTTGAATTATCAATTATTAAATGCCCATGAAATAGAATTTAAAATTATTTTAGGTATCCAGTGCCAACTCTTTAAGCCAATAGTATTTACAATAATAAATGATATAGAGGAATTAACAGAGATAATGGAGGAAGAAAGTAAGGAAGCAAAAATTTCTGTTTATTTTAAGCAAGCTGATGATAGCCTATGGGAAATTGCTAAGCGATATCGAATAACCATAGAGGAGATTTTATATCAAAACGAAATTGCAGATAAAGATAATATACCAGATTATACTCCCATAATAATTTCAAAAAAGGATACTTATACTTTAAAGAAATAGTTTATGAATCAGCTTTAAGAAGATTTTCGACCTGGACTTACTTAGGTAAGTTTCCAGGTCATTGTTTTTTCCTTCTATTTCCCTTAATAAGGAACTTTGATATAATTTAGATGAATTAGGAGAAAACATTGGATAGTTGGTGAAAAATGACTAGTAAAACTATAAAGACAAGGGCAAAGATTAATTTAACCTTAGATGTATTATATAAAAGGGAAGATGGATATCATGAGCTGGAAACCATTTTCCAATCCATTGACCTATACGATGTGTTGGAATTTAAGCCCTACAAAAAGGATATTATTATAAAGTGTAATCACCCAGGGCTTCCCACTGATGCAGGGAATATTGTATATGCTGCTGCTAACCTCTTGAAAAAGGAGTACAATATAGATAAGGGAATAGAGATAACCATAGATAAAAATATCCCGGTGGGGGCAGGCTTAGGCGGGGGCAGTTCAAACGGAGCAGGCACCCTAAAGATGTTGAATATATTATGGGATTTAAACCTTCCTATGGAAAGATTAATGGAATTAGGCAAAAGACTGGGAGCAGATATACCTTTTTGCCTATTAGGCGGTACTGCCTTGGCAAGGGAAATAGGTGAAAGATTAGAACCCCTTCCTCCGTTTCCGACTAAATGGCTAGTATTGGTTAAACCTAATTTCTCAGTCTCCACATCCTGGGCATATCAAAATATTAACTTTCAAAAAGGGGCTAGGGATTCAAATATTCAAAATATTATTCAAGAATTGGACCGGTGGGATATAAGGAAGGCTATACCCTATCTTAGAAATAAATTTGAAGAAGTAGTAATTCCTGCCTATCCAGAAATTAATAAAATAAAAGAAAAGATGGTGGACTTAGGGGGAGAATTAGCATTAATGAGTGGAAGTGGACCTGTAGTTTTTGGAATTTGTAAAGATAAGAAAGGGGCTAGGCAAATTTATAACTACTTTAAAGAGAAATACGGGGAAGTATTTATGGTTAAAACCTACAATGAATAGCTTTAATTTAACAGGGGGTGGATTTAGTGAAAGCATTTATATTGGCAGGTGGTAAGGATAATATAGATTTTGAAGGGTGTAATAATAAGGCCCTACTTCCCATAGGGGGCAAACCTATGGCAGATTACATAATAGAGGCCCTAAGGGGAAGTTCTTTTATAGACGGTATAGCCTTAATCGGTGACCCGGATTTACTAGGGGACAAGTTAAACCTAGACAGGGAAAGGGACATTATCCTAGAAGAGGATAAGGAAATGGTGGATAATGTAATTAAGGGTTTAGACTATTTTATAGATGAGGAAAAGGTTTTGATTATCACATCAGATATTCCCTTTATAAGCCCTGAAGCCATTGACCACTTTATCCAGGCCTCTTTAGAGAGCGGAGGAAACTTTACCTATCCAGTTATAAAGGAAGAAACCATAGTAGGAAAATATCCCGATATGAAAAGAACCTATTTGAAGTTAAAGGAAGGTAGGTTTACAGGGGGAAATATGAGTTTGATAAGCCCCTCTATAGGACCAGACCTATACAATATGGCAAAGTATATGATAGAAAATAGAAAGAAGCCTTGGAAAATGGTTAAAATACTAGGTGGAGGCTTTTTGGCACAATTATTGGTGGGAGCACTAACAATCGAAAAGCTGGAAAACCGATTGGCTAGCCTCTTAGCTATTAACCCAAAGGCAATAATTACACCTTATCCGGAGATAGGTAATGACGTGGATAAGGTGGAGGATATAGAGAAGGCAGAAAAATATCTCAGGGATATGTAGGGACTAGTTAGACTGATTAACTTATGCCTTTACTGTTTAAAACCTTCTGGAGACCAATGGTCTCCCCTACAAAACCATTGTTCAACCATCGTTCAACCATCGTTCAACCATTGTTTTAATACAGTCTATTAAATAGGCTGTATTTTTTTTGTATAAAAGGTAAAAGATATCATTAAATATTGTTTAAAAATTAGGGGAGGATAAATTATGAACTCCATTCTTAGGTTTATAAAAAGTTATTATACAGTCTACACAATGATTTTAGTAATAGGCAGTGGATTAGTTAGTTATTTTATTGATTATAAGGATATGAAAAGAAAAAAATATGAAAAAGAGGCTACAATTTCTAAAACCTTCGGTTCTGTATATATTTTGGGAGGTATTATACTGCTTATTTTAGTATGGTTTATAGATTAGGAGATATATAATTATGAGAATTATTAAAAAGAAAACAGAAAAAGAAAACAAAAATTTTATAGAGCTTTTACCTGATATAGATAAAAATATTGGATTCCTGAAGGATATATTCCAAGATTGTGACGATATTGTTAGCCGTGAAATTAAAGTAGGGATAAATCAGAATCATAGGATGTATATTTCATATGTGGATGTTATGACTAAAGAGGATATAATACAGCAACATGTTTTGCGACCTTTATTACAGGAGGCGAGACTTATAGCACCGGATCCTGGAGAAATAAAGAAGAGGTTATTTGATCTTGTCCTAAATGGATCCCTTTCTGCATCGGAAATTGAGGTAAAAGATAATCTTGATGAGGCTGTGCTAGCAATACTTTCAGGGGATACTATATTATTAATTGATGGTGTGACAGAATTTATAGTCATATCCACTAAAGGCTGGCCTACCAGAGGTCTATCAGAACCACCGGGGGAATCTGTTATTCGTGGTCCAAGATTGGGCTTTGTGGAGACCTTCCGATATAATACAGTGCTTCTACGGAGAAGTATTAAGGACTCAAGGCTTAAAATAAAAAATACTCAGCTGGGGGAAAGAACTAAGACCAGTGTGGGTATTGCATATATTGATGACATTGTAAATTATAAGGTCTTAGAAGAATTAGAAATTCGTTTAGAAACGATAGATATAGATGGAATACTAGAAAGTGGTCAGATAGAACAGCTTATAGAAGATGATTGGCTATCCCTTTTTCCTCAAATACAAAATACAGAAAGACCGGATATAGTGACAAGGGCCTTGCTCCAAGGAAAGGTGGCCTTGATAATTGATAATACTCCAACGGCCTTGATAGTGCCCACCATCTTTAATGATTTTATGCAATCCCCGGAAGACTATTATGAGAGATGGTGGATTGCAAATCTAATACGATGGATAAGGCTAACTGCCCTGATTATTTCCTTTACTTTACCATCTATTTATATAGCAATAGCTTCTTATCATCCTGGAATTATACCATCTAACTTAGCTATTTTTATAGCCGGTACCAGGGAATCTGTTCCCTTTCCTGTGTTTATAGAGGCTATGATTATGGAGGGCACCTTTGAGTTATTAAGGGAGGCGGGGGTGCGATTACCTAATCAGTTAGGAGCTACAATAGGTATTGTTGGAAGTTTGATTATCGGTCAGGCTGCAGTAGAGGCAGGTTTAGTAAGCCCTATAATGGTTATAATTGTGGCCCTTACAGCAATAGCCTCCTTTACTATCCCTAGCTATAACCTGACTATAAGCTTTAGAATATTACGTTTTATTGCCATGGTAGCTGCTGCCTTCTTAGGTCTTTATGGTTTAATACTAGTAGTTATTGCAACCCTAGTTCACTTATCGGCCCTTAGAAGTTTTGGAATGCCCTATTTAGCTCCTATAGTTTCTGGCAGAATGTCTGACTGGAAGGATAGCATAATTAAGTTTCCCCTACCCTCAATTAAAGCAAGAAATTCCTATACGGCATGGGGGGATAGAAAAATGTTAAGAGATTTGAGGAGGGATATCAGAGGCAGAACAGTTGATATAGGGGGGGAAGACAATAGCACCACTGATAGTGAAAAAAAGCAGGAGCCGGAGACCCAGGTCCTTAAAAAGCCTAAAAAGATAGGTAGTAAAGATGAAGACAGGGGGGAGAAAGATGAATAGTAATGAAGAAAAAATATCAGCCTTGCAATTGGGCATACTGGTAATTGTATCTGTAATAGGGATAGGGATTTTAACCCTTCCTAGGGTTATAACGGAAATTGCAGATACAGATGGTTGGATGCTTATTATTGTAGGAGGGGCTGTGACCATAGCCCTGGCATTAATAATGAATAGCCTTGGAAATATGTTCCCTGATAAAACCATCATAGAGTATAGCAGGGATTTAGTAGGTGGTCCTTTATCCTACCTGATAGGGATTATATTGATTATATATTTTACTTTAATAGCGGCTTTCTCAATAAGAATTTTTGGGGAGGTTTTAAAGATGTATCTACTTCCCAAGACACCTATTGAGATAATAATTATGACCTTCTTAATCACTGTCATATACCTAGTAAGGAATAATCTAGAGGGCATAGCACGGTTTTATGAGATTATAATACTCATTATGTTTATCCCTTATTTTCTAGCCCTTTTTGCGGGAACAGGGGATTTAGATTATTCAAACCTATTGCCAGTATTTCAGACATCACCTAAGGTGATTTTAGGGGGAATTTTACAAATAGTATTTTCCTTCAGTGGCTTTGAAGTAATCTACCTCTTTATTCCCTTTGTTTCTGATAAGAAGAATATTAAAAGGACCCTAATAATTGTAATATCCATTACAACTATTATTTATCTCATATCCTCATTAATTGTGATAGCCAGTTTTGGTCCCCAGCAAACCAAGGCTTTATTGTGGCCCTTAATGGCATATATCAAATCTATAGAGGTTCCCGGTGCTTTTATTGAGCAGCTAGAGGGGGTTATTATGACTATTTGGGTATTATTTATATTTACCACAATTGCCACCTTATATTTTTCCTCTGTATTCATCTTAGGCAGACTTACAAAGGTGAGAGAACATAAAATATTTCCAACGGCTTTATTACCATTAATTTATATTATTTCTCTCCAACCGGCAAATGTACCGGAACTGTACCAGTGGTTAGGAACATTTTCCACATATGCAGGATCTGTTGTAATAATCATTCTACCTGTAATCTTATTAATTATAGCGAAGATTCAGAAAAAAGGGGTGAAGTCAAATGTTTAAGAAAAAACTTGTTCTGATTTTTCTATTACTTTCCTTGATTCTCATATCAGGATGTTGGGATATGATGGATATAGAAAAAAGACTTTTTGTTATGGGTGTAGCTATAGATAAGCCTAATAAGGAGGAGGTAAATAGACAAAGACAGGTACTGGAAGAACCTGAGAACTTTACTCCCCGCTATCTTATCACCTATCTCAGCCCAATTCCTAAGGCTAAAATAGGGGAGGAAGGGGGAGGAGAAGAATCTTATTTTACAAGAAGTACTACAGCCATAACTCTAGATGAAGGGGCTAGGCAAATATCCACTAGGATGGATAAAAAGTTATTTTTTGGCCAATCTAAGCTGGTATTGTTTGGGGAAGAAATCTTAGAGGATAAAATTGTAGTAAAGGAAATGATAGATTATATACAAAGGAACCAGGACTATAATTGGCACATTCTAGTGGGGGTGGTACAGGGCAAGGCCCAGGATGCCCTAAATATAAAACCTAAGGGATCATTTGGCGTAGTGCCTTATATTACCGGGATTATGGAAGGCAGACAGGAAACCTCTAGGGTAGCAGATGTAACCCTAAAACAATTTATGGTTAACCTGGGGGATGAT
>CAYMVC010000003.1:0-6494 GCA_964393755.1 uncultured Eubacteriaceae bacterium
GGCACATGCAGCAGCATATGTTATGATGGCATTTAGAATTGCATATTTTAAGGTTCATTATCCCCTTGCCTTTTATGCTACCTACTTTACTCTTAGGTCCGACGACTTTAATGCAGATCTAGTTCTAAGGGGTAAAACATTTGTAGAGGATAAGATTAAGGAACTTGAAAGCAAGGGCAATGAAATGACAGCAAAGGAAAGGGGATTATTGACTGTATTAGAAGTATCTCTTGAAATGTATTGTAGGGGATATAATTTACTTCCAGTAGACCTGTATAAGTCCCATGCCCAAAGATTTATTATAAAAGACAAGGCTTTATTGGCACCCTTTAATTCCTTACCGGGACTGGGAACAAAGGCAGCTTATAATATAATGGAAGCAAGGAAGGACAATGCATTTATTTCCAAAGAAGATCTTAGGGGAAGATGTAAGATTAGCAAAACCGTTATTGAAATACTGGACCAGCATGGAAGCCTTAAAGGTTTACCAGATAGCAATCAATTATCCTTATTCTAGCAATATCTAATAGAATTAATTATCAAATTATTGGATATCCTATTAAGATTATTAGGAGACCCTCTAAAAGTGCCTATTGGCTCTTTTACTTGCTTTAATTATATATAATTGTTATAATGTTTTTGCATAGAAAATATTTAATTTGGCAAAAGAGTGGGTGAAACCCGCTCTTTCATTTTGTATAGCCATATTAACTTATACATAAAATAAAACAAACCCTAAATAAAAATTAAAAGGATGTAAGGAGGTAAAACTATAGTGAAGAAAAGAACAGAAGATGTAGTAAGGGAATTGTCTTTACCAATAACAGACAAATACCAATTTCAACTAGTGGATATAGAATTTAAAAAAGAAGGACCAGATTGGCATTTGCGTTTATTTATTGATAAACCCGGGGGTATAACTATAGAAGATTGCAAATTGGTTAGTGAAAACCTTAGTGAAGTATTAGATAAAGTTGACCCCATAGAACAAAGCTACATACTAGAGGTTTCATCTCCCGGATTAGATAGACCGCTAAAAACACCTGAAGATTTCCAAAACCATATAAATGACAAGGTAGAAGTAAAGCTATATGCCCCTAAAGATGGTAAAAAGGTATATGTTGGTAAACTAATAGGTCTAATGGATAATAATATAAGTTTAGAAATCAATGAAAGTGAAAGGTTAGAAATTCCTCTTAAAACAGTTTCCTCAGTACGTTTATATGTGGATTTTTAACAAATGGAGGGTAAAAAATGAATATTGATTTTATAGAAGCTTTGGATCAAATTGAGAAAGAAAAGGGAATAAATAAGGAAATACTATTAGAGGCAATAGAAGCAGCAATAACTTCCGCCTATAGAAGGAATTTTGGGTCAGCACAAAATGTGAAGATTACCATTGACCGGGGAACTGGTGAGGTAAGAGTTTATTCACTAAAAACTGTAGTAGAAGAAGTGGAAAATGATTTACTTGAAATAAGCTTAGAGGAAGCTAAGTTAAAAGATAGAATTTTCGAAATTGGTGACCTGGTAGAGGAATTAGTAAAACCTAAAAACTTCGGAAGAATTGCGGCACAAACTGCTAAACAAGTTGTTGTCCAAAGAATAAGGGAAGCTGAAAGGGGAATTATTTACGACCTATATACAGATAGGGTAGATGAAATCATAACAGGAGTGGTTCAAAGGAAGGAAAGAGCCAATGTTTTTGTGGACCTGGGGAGAACAGAAGCTATTTTAGTAGGAAGCGAACAAATGCCGGGAGAAAACTATAATTATGGAGATAGAATCAAACTATATATAGTAGAAGTGAAAAAGACCACCAAGGGACCTCAAATTATTGTATCCAGAACCCATCCGGGATTGGTAAAGCGTCTATTTGAATTAGAAGTACCAGAAATATTTGACGGTGTGGTAGAATTACGCTCTATATCTAGGGAAGCAGGTTCAAGAACTAAGATTGCAGTATATTCCCATAATGGGGAAGTGGATCCTGTAGGTGCCTGCGTAGGCCATAAAGGGTCTAGGGTACAACAAATTGTTAATGAGCTAAAGGGAGAAAAAATCGACATTATTAAGTGGAGTGAAAACCCTAAAGAATATATAGCCAGTGCCTTAAGTCCGGCAAAGGTCCTTTTAGTTGAAGCTGACGAGGAAACAAAATCAGCTAAGGTGGTTGTAGACGATTATCAACTTTCCTTGGCAATCGGAAAAGAAGGTCAAAATGCACGGTTAGCAGCAAAATTGACAGGTTGGAAGATAGATATAAAAAGCAAATCCCAGACTGATTTGTCTCTTGAAAGTGAAGAAGATGATATAGAAATATTATAATTAAGGAGGATATTAAGATGGCGAAAAGAATTCCTCAAAGAATGTGTGTTGGTTGCAATCAAATGTTTAATAAAAAAGAGCTTTTACGTGTTGTTAAAAACAAGGAAGGGGAGATATTTTACGATCCCATTGGTAAAGCTAATGGGCGTGGGGCATATGTTTGCAAAAATGTTTCCTGCTTCGATGCTCTAATGAAAGAAAAGAAGCTAGAGAAAGTTTTCAAATTACCTATACCCCAGGATACCATTGATGTACTTAGGAGCAAAATCTTAGATGAATAAGGGCTTTTATTCATTTCTCGGCCTATGTCAAAAAGCAGGTAAAATAGTTTCTGGGGAAACAGGAGTAAATAATGAATTGAAACGGGGAAAAATAAAGCTATTAATTCTAGCAGAGGATACATCTGATAATACAAAGAAGGCATATATAAAAAAGGCTAGTAATTATGGTGTATCAGCTATAATAGCAGGTAATAAGGAAGATTTAGGTATGGCTATCGGAAAAAGCTACCGGGGATTAATTGGAGTTATAGATAATAATATGGCTGCAAATTTAATAAAAATGCATGAAAAAAATAAAATAGGGGGTGAAGCTCGTGTCTAAAGTTCGAGTTTACGAATTGGCAAAACAATTAAACATTTCCAGTAAGTCCCTAATACAACAATTAGAGGATTTAGGAGTTGATATTAAGAACCATATGAGTACATTAGATTCTGAGCAGGCAAACTTAGTTAAGGACTTATTAAAGGAAGAAGATAAAGAGAAAAAAGAAATTGAGAATAAAGATAAAGATAAAGGGAAAGAGGAAAAGACTATAAAAGATAAGAGACCTGAAAAAATCCAGACTAAAACAGAAGAAAAAAAAGATATAAATAAAAAGAAAGTTAAAGCCAAAGATAGTTTTAAAGAGATCCTATTACCATCATCTATAAGGGTGGGGGAATTAGCAGATGAATTAGAAAGTTCTGCTACAGATATTATTAAAAAACTGATGGCATTAGGTCAGATGGTTACAATAAATCAGACCATAAATTTTGATACAGCAAGTTTAATTGCCGAAGAATACGGGTATATTGCTACAATGGAAAAGGAAAAGTCTATAGAAGAAGAATTAATAATAGAGGAAGAAGACAGACCAGAAGACTTAGTTAAACGACCACCTGTTATAACAGTAATGGGTCATGTTGACCATGGTAAAACATCTTTATTAGATGCTATTAGGGAAACCAAGGTTACAGAAAAGGAAGCAGGGGGTATTACCCAACATATAGGTGCATATACTGTCCAGGTTCATGGAGAAAAAATCACCTTTTTAGATACACCTGGTCACGAAGCTTTTACTGCAATGAGACTAAGGGGAGCAAGTATCACAGATATTGCTATCCTTGTTGTTGCTGCCGATGATGGAGTTATGCCCCAAACAATAGAGGCAATAAACCATGCCAAGGCTGCTGATGTACCGATTATAATAGCAATCAATAAGATTGATAAGTCTACAGCCACCCCAGACAGGGTAAAACAAGAGTTAACAGAACATGGCCTAATTGCAGAGGAATGGGGTGGAGATACAATCTGTGTTCCGGTATCGGCCTTAACAGGAGATGGAATTGATAACCTATTAGAAATGATTTTATTAGTGTCAGAAATGCAGGAACTAAAGGCTAATCCTAACAAAAGGGCAAAGGGTTCTATTATAGAAGCAGAATTAAATAAGGGCCGGGGAACTGTAGCCACCTTACTTGTAGAAACTGGAACCATACGGGTGGGAGATTCCATAGTTGCAGGTACAGCTTATGGTAAAGTTAGGGCAATGGTAGATGATAAGGGCAAAAGGGTTAAAAAAGCAGGACCTTCTATGCCAGTTGAAATTATAGGACTATCAGAGGTACCAACTGCCGGTGATACCCTTTATGTCTTAGCAGATGATAAGTTAGCTAGAACTATAGCAGAGAAGAATAAGGAAGCCCAAAGGGAGCAAAACCTGACAAAGACCCATAGACTTTCCCTGGATGATTTATTTACTAAAATTCAAGAGGGAGAAGTTAAGGAAATAAATATTATTATAAAAGCAGATGTTCAAGGGTCTATTGAGGCATTAAGACAATCATTAGAAAAATTAAGTAATGAAGAGGTGAGGGTAAATACCATCCATACCGGAGTGGGAGCTATTTCCGAATCCGATGTAATGTTGGCTACTGCATCTAATGCTATTATTATTGGTTTTAATGTTAGACCAGATAATAATGCCCAAACTATAGCAGAAAAAGAAAAAGTAGACTTAAGACTATATAGAGTTATATACAATGCCATAGAAGATATGGAAGATGCCATGAAGGGTATGTTAGATCCAGAATATAAGGAAGTAGTAGTAGGAAAGGCAGAAATCAGGCAAACATTTAAAGTTCCTAATATAGGTACTATAGGTGGAAGCTATGTAATAGAAGGTAAAATTAATAGGAATAACCAGGTAAGAATAGTAAGGGATGGAATTGTAATACATGAAGGTTCTATCTCCTCCCTAAAGAGATTTAAAGATGATGCCAGAGAAGTCCTATCAGGTTTTGAATGTGGTATAGGGGTAGAAAGATATAATGACCTAAAAGAAGGGGATATTGTAGAGGCATTTACTATGGAAGAAATCCCCAGATAGTAGAGAATATTAAAGAAGGTGAAAAATATGGCACGAAGAATGGGTAGGCTTAATGAAGAAATAAAAAAAGAACTGAGTAGTCTAATAAAAAATCAAATAAAGGATCCTAGAGTATCCGACTTTGTTAGTATTACCCAGGTTGAAACAACCAATGATTTACGATATGCAAAAGTTTTTGTTAGTATATATGGGAGTGAAAAGCAACAAGAAGAAACTTTACTAGGGCTAAAAAGTGCCGGGGGATATTTAAGAAGAGAAATAGGTAAAAATATAAAACTACGGTATATACCTGAACTATTATTTGAAATTGATAAATCAATAGAATACGGTATGCATATTAAATCCATTTTAAATAAAATAAAAAACGATGATGAAAACAGAGATAAGTAAAGAAGTTTTAAATATTATAAATAACAATAATAGCTTTTTATTAACTTCCCATTATTCCCCCGATGGTGATGCCCTAGGATCAGTTATAGCCCTAGGGTTAACATTAAAAAAGCTTAATAAAAAAGCCTATTATCACATAGATAAAGCCTTTACTGATAAATATCTATTCCTAACTAAAATTGAGGATTTAAATAATGATATTAGCCAACTTAGTTTTGATGTTGGAATATCCTTAGATTGTGGTGATATAAATCATTTATTTGGTTCAGAAGTCCTTGATAAATGTGGAAAGATTTTAAATATTGACCACCATAAAAGTAATAACTTTTTTGGGGATGTCAATCTTGTTGATGTAGAGGCCAGTGCCACAGGTGAAATAATTTATGAATTAATAAACTCATTAGAAGTTGACATAAATAGGGATGTGGCTATTTGCCTGTATACAGCAATAGTTACTGACACCGGCAATTTCAAATATAGTAATACCACATCAAAAACCCATTTAATAGTCAGCAACTTACTAAAACAATCCATTAGGCACTGGGAAATCAATAAAAGGCTATTTGATGAACATAAAAGAGCTAAGGTATTACTTATGGGCAAAACCATAGAAAACCTCCAGTTTGATTTTGATAATAAGCTAGTCCTTTCCATCCTGACCCAAGAAGATATTAAAAAAGTTGGGGCTTACCAAGAGGAAGTGGAGGGACTTATAAATATTGGAAGGGATATTATAGGGGTGGAAGTGTCGGTATTTATAAAGGAAACTCAGCCAAATGAATATAAGGTGGGTTTTAGGTCAAATAATTATGTAGACGTGGGGGAAATAGCCCTTGAATTTGGAGGAGGAGGCCATAGTAGAGCCTCTGGATGTACTATTTTAGGAGAAAAGGACCAAATCATAAAAAGTCTTAAAGACCTTATTTCAAAAAAAATATAGGCATAGACAGATTTTTTCTTAAAGACAAGAACATTTAGGTGATAAAATTGGATGGAATAATAAATATACTAAAACCTCCTGCCATGACATCCCATGATGTTATATATTGGGTAAGGAAAAACCTTAATATAGAAAAGGCGGGTCACACTGGTACCCTTGACCCTGGGGCTGCTGGTGTTTTACCTG
>CAYMVC010000003.1:6504-11298 GCA_964393755.1 uncultured Eubacteriaceae bacterium
ATAGGAAAAGGAACAAAAATAATACCCTATATAGATGAAAAGAAAAAAACATACAGGGCAAAAATTGTTTTTGGTAGGACCACAGATACCCAAGATAAGTATGGACAAGTATTAAAGGAAGCAAAACCAGACTTTAATTTATCAGATTTTAATAGGGCATTAGAAAGATTTACCGGGAGGATTGAACAAAGGCCCTCCATATATTCAGCCGTTAGGGTTAAGGGCAGGAGATTGTACAGTTATGCCCGGCATAATGAGGAAGTGGAAATACCTACAAGGGAAGTAACTATATATAAGATAAGGGTAATTCATCACAATATACCCCACTATGCATTTATAGAAGTAGAGTGTACAAGGGGGACCTATATACGATCCTTATGTTCAGATATAGGGGAGTATTTACATTGTGGTGGCCATTTAGGGTTTTTATTACGGACTAGATCTGGAGACTTTGATATTTCTTCCTCTATTTCATTAGAGGAATTGGAAAACAAATATAAAAATCATGAAATTAAAGATGTATTATTACCATTAGATTATCCATTAAAATCCTACCCAAAAATAAACATTAAAGAAAGTGCTAGAAATTCTTTGGTAAATGGCAATCCAATATACCCTAAA
Organism: uncultured Eubacteriaceae bacterium; assembly: GCA_964393755.1. Taxonomy (GTDB): domain Bacteria; phylum Bacillota; class Clostridia; order Eubacteriales; family Garciellaceae; genus DUPX01. The sequence continues at coordinate 7,126 of CAYMVC010000003.1, forward strand.
GGAATTATTAGTGACATAGAAGCTTTTAATAATGATAGAATACTGGCAGCATATATAGATAATAAGTTAATAGCTATGGGTAAGATTCAATATGATAAGGTTGGTAACCGTTATTATTTTAAACCCCTTCGTGTTTTGCAATAAGGAGAGAAGGCAATGAAAATTATAGAAAAGTATATAGGTGGCGACAAACAAACAGATCAAATGGCAATTGCTTTAGGATACTTTGATGGGATACATTTAGGTCACCAAAAATTAATAAAGACAGCTAAGAAAATAGCAGAGGAAAAAAACATAAAATCTGCGGTATTTACTTTTAAATCCCACCCCCTATCCATTTTATCTCCAGAAAGGGCTCCTAAACTTATATATTCAAATAATAAAAAGATTAAGATCATACAGTCTTTAGGAATAGATTATTTGATATTTCTGGATTTTACCCGGGATTTAATGCAGACAAGGGCAGAGGACTTTGTTAAAGATATATTGGTAGATAAATTTAATATTAAACATGCAATTATAGGATATAATTATACATTTGGTTATAAAGAATCTGGTAATCCCCAGACTTTGAAAAGACTTGGTCAAAAATATGGTTTTGAAGTTACTATTATTGAAACGGTTAAGGCTAATGAAATAACAATAAGTAGTACAAATATCAGAAAGCAAATACAAAAGGGAGAAATGGAAAAGGCAAGGGAATTTCTCGGTTGTTATTATTCAATATCTGGCAAAGTAGTCAGGGGTAAGGGTTTAGGGAAAAAACTTTCTATTCCCACTGCCAATATTAATATAAACAATAATATTGTACTACCCAAAAATGGGGTATATAAGACAATTGTTCAAGTAAGGGATAAAAAATATAAGGCTCTTACAAATATCGGCTTAAACCCCACCTTTGAAAACCATCCCTATTCTATAGAGAACTATATTTTAGATTTTAATGAAGATATATATGGAAGGGATATAGAAATATATTTTTTAAAAAGAATAAGACCGGAAAAAAGATTTGATACATTAGACCAGCTTGTGGCACAAGTTCAAAAGGATATTGAAATAGTAAGAGAATAAATGCTTGACCAGGAGTTTACATTAGTAAATTATTATGATAATATAATTTTTAGAAAGAAGACCATTTGCTCGGTATATCGAAACTCCGACGGTATTCTGTGCTTATGGGGAAAATTTAAAGGAGGTGACATCTAATGACTATGACAAGTGAAGAAAAAAAGTCTATTATAGATGAATACAAATTACACGATGGGGATACAGGTTCCCCAGAAGTCCAAATTGCCATGTTAACAGAGAGAATAAACCACTTAACAGAACATTTAAAGTTTCATAAAAAAGACCATCATTCAAGAAGAGGTCTGTTAAAAATGGTTGGTCAAAGAAGAGGACTTTTAAACTACCTAATAGATAAAGATATTGAAAGATATAGAAGTATTATTGCTAGATTAAATTTAAGAAAATAAGAGAATGCCCTAAGGGCATTTTTTTTATAAGCATAAGTCCATCCCAACAACAAAAATATAAATATGGTATAAAGTAATAAACTAGCCTCCTTTAAAATATTAATTTACTATAGGAAATAATGAGGAGGGTTTGTATGAAAATATTTTTCATTCCATTTAATAAGAAGCTATTGACAATACTTGGAATCATTATATTGATTATAATATTGTTTTTCTCCATCTCGTCAAAAATTCTCACCACCTTTAAGCCAATTTACCAGGTAGAATCAGCTAGGGATGAAATAGCTTTAACCTGTAATGTTGTTTGGGGTACAGAGTACATACCAATGATACTAGATATATTAAAGAATGAGGATACTAAGATGACCTTTTATATTGGAGGGAAATGGGCAGAGGAAAATCCAGAAGAATTGAAAAAAATACACCAAGGCGGCAATGAAATTGAGAATCACGGTTATGACCATAAAAAGCATAGCAAATTAAATGATATAGACAATGAAAATGAAATAATAAATGCAGAAAAAGCTATAGAAAAGATTATAAATGAAAAGACCAATCTTTTTGCTCCCCCCTATGGTGATATCAATGAAAGGACAGTAGAAATTGCTGAAAGTCTAGGCTATAGGGTTGTAATGTGGAATAAAGACACCATAGACTGGAGAGACCAGGATCCTCAGAAGATTTATGATAGGGTATTTAAAAACAAATTACAAGGGGGTCTAGTATTAATGCATCCTACAGATGCCACAGTGAAAGCCCTCCCTGCAATTATAAAGGATATAAAAAAACAAAATGTAAAGCTTGTAAAGGTTTCCGATCTAATTAAAGAATAGGGAAAGGCTATTAAGAAAATAAATATTAATATATAATAGATTAAAAGTGCTAAAGGGCACAGGGAAATACAAAAGAAGAGGGTGTATATTTTAATGGAAAATTGTAAAATTAAAATCATAAATAATTCAAATTATAGTTGGCCCAAATACCAAACTAAGGGTTCTGCAGGTATGGACTTATATGCAAATATTAAAAAACCAGAAATTATAAAATCCGGGGAAATTAAGTTAATTGCCACCGGTATTTCCATATCAATTCCAGAGGGTTACGAAGCACAAATTAGGGCAAGATCAGGTCTTTCTTTAAACCATGGTATAACATTGGCCAATGGGATAGGGACCATTGATTCAGACTATAGGGGCCAAATCAAAATTATTTTAATAAATTTAGGAAATACAGACTATTCTATAGAGCCGGGAGAAAGGATTGCCCAAATGGTTATTAAAAAATATATAATAGCCCAATGGGAAATAGTCAATAGTCTAGATGAAACTATTAGGGGAGAGAAGGGTTTTGGTCATTCCGGTTAAATACTTAAAAGGAGTGGTAAATATATGAGGTGGCAGGAATTAAAAAATAAGGAAATAATAAATGTTTCCACAGGTGAAAGATTAGGTATTTTTGGTGATTGTGACTTAGAATTTGATGTTAGGGACGGAATAATTAATTCAGTGTTAATTCCGGAACTAAAGGGTTATTTTCCCTTTATATCCGAAAAAAAAGTAAAGGCAATTTCCTGGCAGGATATAAAAAAAATCGGATCGGATATGATAATAATAGAAAAGTAGCAAACTACATAAGAAAAACTTAACCACAATTGGAGGGGAACTATGAAGATAACAATCCAAAAATTTGGGGGCTCATCATTAGCCACCATAGATTCAAGAGAAAATATAGCCCATAAAGTTAAGGAGGCAAGGGATAGGTCAATTAATCCTGTTATAGTAGTATCTGCAATGGGGAGAAAAGGAGATCCCTATGCCACAGATACCCTAATAGGTATGCTGGAAGCATTCTCCCCCTCACCCCGTAATCTAGATTTGCTAATGGCATGTGGGGAGATAATATCTTCAGTTATTATAGCATCCTACCTTAAATATAAGGGTTTAGATGCTGTTCCTTTAACAGGTGGTCAGGCAGGAATTATGACCGATAATCATTATGGTAATGCAAATATAAAGGATATTGACACTAAACTAATGTTAAATATATTAAAGGAAGGGAAAATTCCAGTAGTAGCCGGCTTTCAAGGTATAACCCAAGAAGGTAATATTACCACCCTAGGAAGGGGAGGCAGTGATGTAACTGCATCTATTATAGGGGAGGCATTAAAGGCAGATAGTATTGAAATATATACAGATGTTGATGGGGTTATGACTGCTGATCCTAGATTAATGCCCAGTGCAAAAGTATTGTCTGCAATAGATTATAATGAGGTATTAGAATTGGCAGAATACGGTGCTAAGGTAATCCACCCAAGGGCTATTGAAATTTCAATGCGGTCTAATATACCCCTATATATAAAAAATGCCTCCACCGATTCCCCCGGCACCCTAATTACAAATTACAATAAGATTAACCTCCAAAAAACCTTAAGATTCCCAGTGGTAACTGGAATTGCCCACATTTCAAACAGGGCACAAATAAGGGTAAAAACTCAAGGTAAAGATGTGGAGTTTTTTGACCCCTTGTTTTTCACTGAAATAGCTAATAAAAATATAAGCATAGACCTAATAAACCTATTTCCCCAGGAAAAGGTATTTATTATCGACAGTCAAGATATTAATAAGGTGGAGGAAATTTTAAAAGAAAATAAATATGAATATAAAATAATAGATAATTGTTGTAAGGTAACTGCAATAGG
>CAYMVC010000003.1:11308-22214 GCA_964393755.1 uncultured Eubacteriaceae bacterium
GCGGTATGAGGGGAGTACCTGGAGTTATGGCTAGAATTGTTTCTGCTCTCCATCGGGAAGACATTCAAATACTACAGACAGCCGACTCCCATACCACTATTTCCTGTTTGGTAAATGAAGAGGACACAAGGGCAGCTATTAGGGTTCTCCATGAAGAATTCAACTTAGGATAGGCTTATTGACAATTTCCTCAAAAACTTCACATATAAATTATTCTTATTACAAACAATAGAATAATATAAAGAATAAACAGAGGTGAGGATTTTGACAATAGAAAAAGCCAATGAAGAAATTGAACAAAATAATAATGAAAAAGCTGATAACATAGAAAAGTTTGGACAAGTAAACATACCCTCTTATAAAAGCAATATACAAAGTGTAACAATAATAGGTCAAATAGAGGGTCATATGGTTTCTCCACCCCAGAATAAGACCACCAAATATGAACATATAATTCCCCAACTACTTGCCTTAGAGGAAGATCCTAGTATAGAGGGCCTCCTTTTACTATTAAATACCATGGGAGGGGATGTGGAGGCTGGATTAGCTATTTCCGAACTAGTTTCCAGTCTATCTAAGCCAAGTGTTTCCATCGTTTTAGGAGGGGGTCATAGTATAGGAGTTCCCCTTTCAGTATCCACTAATTATTCCTTTATTGTTCCTACGGCAACAATGACCATCCACCCCATAAGGATGACTGGACTAGTAATTGGAATACCCCAAACCTTCGCCTATTTTAATAAAATGCAGGAGCGAATTGTTTCATTTGTAACAAAGAATTCCTCCATTAATGAAGAAAAGTTTAGAAGTTTAATGTTAAATACAGCAGAATTAGCAAATGATGTAGGCACCATATTAATAGGAAAGGAAGCAGTAGAAAACGGGTTAATTGATGAGGTGGGAGGAATTTCCCAAGCCATGAACAAATTAAAACAGCTGATAAAGGAAAGAAAACAATTAGGGGAGAAACAATCAGAAGAAAAACAATCAGAAGAAAAACAAGGGGAAAATAATTAACAGATAAATAAAAAGTGTGATATTATATTAAATAGCAAGATTCTATCATTAGCACAGTCCTACTGTGCAATTTTTCTTCTTATGGGGTGATTAAATGGCTGTTAAAAAAGGGAAGGTTGCTAATAAATTAAAAAATGAGATTATAGGTTTAGTTATTCTAGCCATTGGACTTTATATTATGTTTTCAATGATAGTAGAAAAACCTGGCAAGATGGGAATGTTATTAAAGGTTTTCTTTGGATTTTTATTTGGCAAAGCCAGCCTTGCCTTTGTTTTAATATGGATATTTATATCTATTACAATAATGCTTAAGGCCCAGCCCTTTCATTGGAACAAAAAGATATCAGCCCTTATAATTATGGCTTTTAATTATTCCATATTAAATTATGCCTTTATTGTTAATGACTTATTACCTCCTTCCTTCGATATAAAGGCAATTTTTTATATTGCCTGGGGTAATGCAAGCCAAAACATAGGTGGCGGTTTTATAGGTTTGACTTTATCCTATATTCTCATTTCACTATTATCTAAGACCGGTACAATAATAGTAATAATCTTATCTAGCCTTATTGCAATTATGATGTTTACCCAGAAGTCCCTTGTAAGCTATTTAAAAGACCTCTTAGTTAATATAAAGACCTGGTTGTTAAGTTTAAAAGAGGGGGTCTTTTCCCAGGATGGGAAAGGGGAGCTTGCAGCTCATAGTTCTGTAGATGACAATGGGGAACATACTCAAATAAAGGAACTAAAAAAGAATATAGAAAAAATAGATGAAAAGATTAAAATATTAGATTATACACAAAACGAAGACTTTACCAGGAAAAAGGTGGATAAAAAGTCTAAGGAGGAAGAAGGTTTCGATGAGGAAACCCTAACAAATAGCCTATATTCATCTAAACATAAGAAGTCTAAATATATATTCCCTCCTATAGACATACTAAATAAGCCCAGTGGAGAAAGGACTTCCAATAGTAAAAAGAGAGTAATAAATAATGCCAGAATACTTGAAAATACCTTATTAAACTTTGGAGTCCAGGCAAAGGTGGTCCAAGTTAATATGGGACCCACCATAACAAGATATGAGTTACAACCCAGTCCTGGGGTTAAGGTAAGTAAGATAGTCAGTTTAACTGATGATATAGCATTGAACTTAGCAACATCAGGGGTGAGGGTGGAGGCACCTATACCAGGTAAAGCAGCAGTAGGTATAGAAGTTCCAAACCAGGACCCTTCCCTAGTATTTATAAGGGAATTATTAGAGGATGATTATTACAAGAACTTCCATTCTGACTTAGCCTTTGCAGTAGGCAAGGATATTTCAGGAAAAGTAAAGGTATCAGATATAGGTAAAATGCCCCATATGTTAATAGCCGGTGCAACAGGGTCAGGGAAAAGTGTTTGTATTAATAGTTTAATTACCAGCATACTCTATAAGTCCACCCCAGAACAGGTAAGGTTAATTTTAATCGACCCAAAAGTTGTAGAATTAAATGTATATAATGGTATACCCCACCTATTAATACCTGTGGTTACAGACCCTAAGAAGGCTTCAGGAGCATTAAATTGGGCAGTTAAGGAAATGACTGATAGGTATAAAAAGTTTGCCAACCATAGTGTTAGGGATATAGATGGATATAATGAATTATTCCATAAAGAACCAGCAGAAAAAATGCCAAAGATAATAGTCATTATAGATGAATTAGCAGATCTGATGATGGCATCTCCCCATGAAGTGGAGGATGCTATATGGAGGTTGGCACAAATGGCTAGGGCTGCCGGCATCCACCTGGTTATAGCAACCCAACGGCCTTCAGTTGATGTTATAACAGGAGTTATTAAGGCAAATATCCCATCAAGAATTGCCTTTGCAGTGTCCTCCCATATGGATTCAAGAACTATTTTAGATATGGGAGGGGCAGAAAAACTTCTAGGTAGGGGAGATATGCTATTTTACCCGGTTGGGGAGGCTAAACCCCTAAGAGTTCAGGGGGCATATATCTCTGATAAGGAAGTGGAAAAAGTCGTTGGATATATAAAAAAAGAAAACCAAGTGATCTACGATAGTGAAATAATAGAAGAAATTCAGTATGAGAACAAGATGCAATTAGAAAACAAGGATGAAGAGGACCAGCTTTTACCAACAGCAATAGAATTGGCAATAGAAAATCAACAAATTTCCATTTCCATGTTACAAAGAAGGCTAAGGATTGGTTATGCCAGGGCGGCAAGAATTATAGATGAAATGGAAAACAGGAATATAATCGGAGGATATGAAGGAAGCAAACCTAGAAAGGTACTGATATTAAAAGAAGAATCTAATGAATAAAGATTGGGATGACATAGATTGAAGGAAATTACCATAGAAGAAGCTTATTCCTATAAAGACTTGATATTTATAGATGTTCGTTCACCTTCAGAATATAGTTATAGCACCATTCCAGGTGCCATAAATTTACCAATATTTTCTGACCAAGAGAGAAAAGATATTGGAATTACCTATAAAGCCAATAAAGAAATAGCATATGAAAAGGGATTACTTATAGGGTCTAATAAACTATCTGATATATACAAATATATAAAATCATTAGACAATAGGAATAAATGCAAAGTAATAGTATTTTGTTCTAGAGGCGGTATGAGAAGTAAATCCATAGTTGTGAATTTAAATCTCCTAAATATAAATACATTTCAATTAGTTGGAGGTTATAAGGCCTATAGGAAATATATACTGCAAAACCTGGAAAAGCTAAATAGGTCTTTAAAATATATTACCCTCCATGGAAATACAGGTGTGGGAAAAACAGACCTACTAATGGAATTAGAAAGGCAGGGTCAACCTGTTCTAAACCTTGAGGAATTGGCAAATAATAGGGGTTCAATATTTGGCAGCCTAGGTTTAGACAAGCCAATAAGTCAAAAGATGTTTGATTCCCTATTATTTGAAAAGCTAAGATTAAACAGGAAAGGATATTTCTTTACAGAATCAGAAAGCAAAAGGATTGGGAATATAATTCTTCCTGATTTTTTAATGAAGTCAATGGAGGCAGGAAGCCATGTTTTGGTTAAAGCCCATATAGAAGAAAGAATAAATAATTTATTAAAGGATTATATAGCTTATGTAGATAATAATAAAGTTTATAAAATAATATCTAATAATAAGTATTTTATAAAGAGAAAGGGAAGTAAGTGGGTAGAAAGCTTAACAGCATATCTTGAAGAAGGGGACTATCATAATTTTGTCAGAACATTATTAGTAGATTATTATGACCAACTATATTACTATTCTGAGAGAAAATATGACCCATATAAATATATTATTAATAATGAAGGTAATTTTGATAAAAGTATAGATAAATTAATTTCAATTACTTATAATTACCAATAGAGATGACATTTCAAATCATAATAATGAATAATCAAAGGGAGGTTACCATGAATCTTGCAAACCGAATAACTATATTTAGAATTCTTTTAATACCAATCTTTATGGCATTTGTCCTAGTGGATATAAAGTACAACCGCCTTATATCTGCATTAGTTTTTTCCTTTGCCGCCCTTACCGACAGCTTAGATGGCTATATAGCCAGAAGTAGAAATCAAATTACTGTCTTTGGTAAATTTGCAGACCCTTTAGCAGATAAATTATTAATTTCTGCAGCTCTACTAGTATTGGTTGAATTAGGGGAGGTATCATCCTGGATGGCATTTATAATAATAGCCAGGGAATTTATAATAACAGGATTTAGAGTATTAGCAGCTGCTGAAGGAATAGTAATAGCAGCTAGTTGGTGGGGGAAAATAAAGACAATAACTCAAATAGTTGCAATTATTGCCACCCTATTAAATAACTTTCCCTTCTCATATATTAATTTCCCCTTTAGTAAGATAGCAATGGGCTTGGCTGTCATTCTAACTGTAATTTCCGGTTTTGATTATATATATTTAAATAGAAAGATTTTTAATAAAGATAATTAATTAATAAATATAAAGTAAAGAGAGATGGTAGTATGAATGGAGAAATAATCTGTATAGGTACTGAAATATTACTAGGAGACACCTTAAATTCTAATTCCCAATATTTGTCCCAAGAATTATCTTCCCTAGGGATAAACTTATTTTATCATACTGTAGTTGGGGATAATCCAGATAGATTAAAAAAAGTTATAGAATTAGCCCTTGGAAGGTCAGACATAATCATTACCACCGGTGGCTTAGGACCTACCCAAGATGACCTAACAAAGGAAACGATAGCAGAAGTTTTAGGCATACCCTTAGAACTACATAAAGCAAGTTTAAAATACATAGAATCATTTTTTACAAATACCAGTAGGAAAATGACCTCAAATAATATTAAACAGGCATATGCACCGGTGGGGAGCATAGTTGTCCACAATGATAATGGTACTGCCCCTGGAATTATAATAGAAAAAAATAATAAAATATTTATTTTACTGCCGGGACCCCCAAAAGAAATGATGGACATGTTTGAAAAGAGAATTGTTCCCTATATATTACAAAAAGAACAGGTAAATTTCCATTCAAGATATTATAAGGTAGTGGGCATAGGAGAATCTCAACTTGAGGATATGCTTATAGATATAATTGAGAAACAAACAAATCCCACCATAGCCACCTATGCAGGTCATAATGAAATTCTACTTAGGTTGACTGCAAATTCCAAGGATGAGGATTCAGCAAATAAGGCACTTCAGCCCTATGAGGATTTACTATTTTCTAGAATAGGGGAAAATATATACGGGGGAAAAGAAGATAGCTTAGAAAAGGTTACCGGCAACCTTTTAATAGACAATAAGATTTCTCTATCATTGGCAGAATCCTGTACCGGTGGGATGGTGGCAAGCAGACTAACCTCAGTTCCCGGTATTTCAGAGGTATTCCATAGTGGAATTGTTTGTTATTCAAATGATGCAAAGGAAAATATTATAGGGGTATCTCCAGATACCTTACTTTCTAAAGGCGCAGTCAGTCCAGAAGTGGCAGAGGACTTATGCAGAAACCTATATGATAAAACCAAGACAGATATTGTGGTGGCAATTACAGGAATTGCCGGTCCAGGGGGAGCCACAAAGGACAAACCTGTTGGTTTAGTATACATAGGAATCTTATATAAAGATAAAGTAGAAGTAAATAAGTTTATATTTTCCGGTTCTCGAGTTAAGGTTCAGGAAAGGGCCACCCAGCAAGCCTTAAATATTTTACGGAAAAAACTTTTAAGGATTATTTGACTCAGGGCAATATTTTATATATAATCCAGGTAGGGAACATTTGTTCGATTATATTTGAAGGGTAGGTAGAATAATGGAGAAAGAAAAGGCATTAGAAATAACTCTTAAACAAATTGAAAAACAATTTGGTAAAGGTTCTGTTATGAGGCTGGGGGAAGAAGTTGGAAGGATGAATATTGATTCAATATCCACCTCATCTATCGGTTTAGACATTGCACTGGGTATTGGAGGAGTTCCTAGGGGTCGTGTAGTAGAAATATTTGGTCCGGAATCCTCAGGTAAAACCACTGTTGCATTACATATAATATCCCAAGCACAAAAAGGTGGGGGGATTGCAGCCTTTATAGATGCAGAACATGCCCTAGATCCAACCTACGCAAAGGCATTAGGTGTAGATATTGATGGGTTATTAGTATCCCAACCAGATACAGGAGAACAGGCGCTGGAAATCTGTGAAGCCTTGGTAAGAAGTAATGCCATAGATGTGGTTGTAGTTGACTCAGTGGCAGCCCTGGTACCTAGAGCAGAAATAGAAGGGGAGATGGGAGATTCTCATGTAGGTTTACAAGCTAGACTTATGTCCCAAGCCCTTAGAAAACTCGCCGGTGTCATTAATAAGTCAAGAACTACTACTATCTTTATAAATCAATTAAGGGAAAAAGTAGGAGTTATGTTTGGAAACCCTGAAACCACACCAGGGGGTAGGGCACTTAAGTTTTACTCATCTATTCGTATGGATGTTAGAAGAATAGAAACCCTTAAACAGGGTCAGGAAATGATAGGTAATAGGACAAGGGTTAAGGTGGTTAAAAATAAAGTAGCTCCACCATTTAAAATGGCAGAATTTGATATAATGTATGGTGAGGGTATATCTCGGGAAGGGGACCTAATAGATGTGGGGGTGGACTGTGACCTTGTAAAAAAGGCGGGAGCCTGGTATTCATACAATGAACAAAGGCTAGGACAGGGTCGAGAAAATGCAAAGACATTTTTAAAAGACAATCCCCAAATGGCACAGGAAATAGAAGACTTAATAAGGAAAAAACATAATCTTATAAAAGATGACCAGGTAGAAGAAGTATCTTCAGATAAATAAAGCTATAAAAACAAGACAACCATAATAGGCCCCTTAGAGGGTCTGTTTTAGGATTTGGACTATTTCTGAAAATCCAGTCCTCCTTGACACAAATTTTAAAAAGTTATAAAATAATGATAAATAAGAAAATTTATTTTATAGGCTATGACATGAACAATAGAAAATATAAAACCCATAATATTAAAATAGGGAGTGATTATTTTCAAGTCGAGTCAAGTCTTACTCGATTTATTTTTTTGTGACAATTGAATAAGGAGGTGTTGCAAGATTAATCCAATTTTAAACATTATATTAAATGTAGCAATAGCTATAATAGCCATTTTTATTGGTTATTATATTAGAAAACAAATTGCCGAAGGTAAAATCTGTAGTGCGGAAGAAACAGCTAAAAAAATCGTGGATGATGCACTAAAAGAAGCTGAAACCAACAAGAAGGAAAAACTATTAGAAGCTAAAGAAGAAGTCCATGCCATCAGAAATGAAATTGAAAAGGAAAACAGAGAAAGAAGAAATGAAATCCAACGCCTAGAAAGAAGAGTTCTTCAAAGGGAAGAAAACTTAGATCGCAAATTAGAGGATTTGGAAAAAAGAGATGAAAACATTCAGAGGAAATTAAAGGATGTTGAGAAAAAACAAAATTCAGTGGAAGATCTCCACCGAAAACAACTGGAAGAATTGGAAAGACTATCCGGCTTAACCCATGAAGAGGCAAGACAAATCCTTTTAAATAATGTAGAGAAGGAAATAACAAGGGAATCTGTTGTTTTAATAAAAAACATTGAATCCAAGGCTAAAGAAGAAGCAGACAAGAAGGCAAGGGAAATTATTACTTATGCAATACAAAAATGTGCGGCAGATCATGTTGCAGAAACAACAGTATCTGTAGTAAGCCTACCAAATGACGAAATGAAGGGCAGAATAATTGGTAGAGAAGGTAGAAATATTCGTACATTGGAAACCCTTACCGGTATTGATTTGATTATCGATGACACACCTGAAGCTGTTATTTTATCAGGATTTGATCCTATTAGAAGAGAAGTTGCCAGAATTGCCTTAGAAAAACTTATTTTAGATGGCAGGATACATCCAGCTAGAATAGAAGAAATGGTGGAAAAGGCTAGAGTAGAAGTGGATAATTATATTCGGGAAGAAGGAGAGCAAGCCTCCTTTGATACCGGCATCCATGGTCTACATCCAGAAGTTATTAAATTACTGGGACGCCTAAAATTCAGGACAAGTTATGGACAGAATGTTTTGAAACACTCTATGGAAGTATCCCATTTAGCAGGTATAATGGCTGAGGAACTGGGAGCAGACGTTAAGGTAGCAAAAAGAGCAGGTTTACTCCATGATATAGGTAAGGCAGTGGACCACGAAGTGGAAGGCCCCCATGTTGCAATTGGGGTAGATATACTAAGAAAATATAAGGAATCCCCCTCGGTTATCCATGCAGTGGAGGCACATCATGAAGATGTGGAGCCACAAACTATTGAAGCAGTATTGATCCAGGCTGCTGATGCCATATCTGCTGCACGACCCGGAGCCCGTAGGGAAACCCTAGAATCCTATATTAAACGTTTAGAAACACTAGAGGAAATCGCCAATTCATTTAGCGGAATAGAGAAGTCCTTTGCTATCCAGGCAGGTAGAGAAGTAAGAATTATGGTTAAGCCTGAAGAAGTAGATGATATAGAGATGTTTAATATTTCCAGGTCTATAGCAAAAAAGATAGAAGAAGAATTAGAATATCCGGGACAAATAAAAATCAATGTAATTAGGGAAACAAGATCAATAGAATACGCAAAATAAACTTAAAGGGGCCAATGGTCCCTTTTTGCCTATATATGATATAATATTTATACAAATAAAATGCAGGGAAGGTAATAAAATGAAATTCTTAATAATTGGAGATATAGTTGGCAGGGGTGGCAGGAATATAATTAAAACTAAATTAAAGGAAATTATAGAAGAAAATCAAATCCAATTTGTAATAGCAAATGGAGAAAATGCCTCTGGGGGCAATGGTCTATCCCATAAAAACGCCCAAGAACTATTTTCCTACGGCATAGATGCCATTACCATGGGCAATCATACCTGGGACCAAAAAGAAATATATAAATACATAGATGAAGAAGCAAGACTAGTCCGACCCTCAAATTATCCATCCCCTTGCCCCGGTAGGGGATATACCATAATAAAGAGAAATGGTATAAATATAGGAATTCTTAATTTATCTGGCAGGGTTTTTCTAAACACCTTAGATTGTCCCTTTAAGACCTTCCAAGAAGACTATGAAGTTCTAAAGGATTCAGCTCATATAATCATATTAGATTTCCATGGGGAAGCAACAGCAGAGAAAGTTGCCATGGGCTGGTTTGTTGATGGTAAGGTTTCCCTAATATTCGGTACCCATACCCATATTCAAACAGCAGATGAAAGAATTTTACCCAAGGGTACCGGCTATATAACAGATATAGGCATGACAGGTCCCTATGATTCAGTGATAGGGGTTAATAAGGATATAGTCATTGAAAAGTTTTTAAGCCAAAGACCTGTACGATTTGAAGTGGCCAAGGGTCCAATAGAATTAAATGGACTAATAGTGGAAATAAACCAAGAAAATGGGAAATGTGAAAGTATCCAACGATACAAGCAACTCTACCCATAGGTATAAATATAATTAATTTAATAAAGGATTTTATTGGCAAGTGTAGAATACTAGATTATGAATTGTTTATTAATAATTATAATAACAAAGGGGGCAAAATAATGGAAGTATTAAAAGTATCATCTAAATCAAATCCTAATTCAGTAGCCGGAGCCCTAGCGGGTGTATTAAGGGAAAAAGGGGCTGCAGAAATTCAGGCAATAGGTGCTGGGGCCATTAATCAGGCAGTTAAAGCAGTGGCTATTGCAAGGGGTTTTGTTGCTCCTAGTGGTGTAGATTTAATATGTATTCCTGCATTTACCGATATAGAGATAGATGGGGAAGAAAGAACAGGAATTAAACTGATTATCCAACCTAGATAAATTGATAGTAAATAACCTGCTTAAGGCGGGTTTTTTTGATATAATTAATTAATAGTTAATTGCATACCCTATATGATAGGTCTTATTAGGAGGTAAAGGAATTGGATTTTATAGATTTGCATGTCCACACAAGAGCTTCAGATGGTCTTTTATCACCAGAGGAAGTGGTATATTGGGCTAGTAAGAAAAACCTAGCAGCCATAGCTATTACCGACCATGATACAATAGACGGAATCCAGGAGGCTTTAGACTATGGGAAAAAATATAATGTGGAAGTAATACCGGGGATTGAAATTAATACTGACTACAAGGGGTCAGAAGTCCATATATTAGGCTATTATATTGATTATAAGGATCCCTGGTTTAAAAATATACTCAAAAAGATTTCCTCGGCAAGGTTTGACCGGGCAAAAATAATTATAGAAAAATTAAATAAGCTAGGCTTATCAATTACACTGGAGGAAGTCCTGGAAATAAGTGGGGAAGCCTCCATTGGTCGACCCCATATAGCAAGGGT
>CAYMVC010000004.1:0-233 GCA_964393755.1 uncultured Eubacteriaceae bacterium
GTTGGGCAAATTGCGCTGACTGATTTTCGGGAAAAGGGAGGCGGGAAGATGGAGTTTTCTAGAAACACCCTGATTGATACCTTACTAACCTTAGTAATTATAGGGGGGATAATATTAGGAGGGGCAAAAAATTATGGTTTTTTTGCTATTCCAATTCTAGCCCTTATAGCTTTAATAGTTATTAAAAGAATTAGAAGGATAAGGTTTATTAAATCTGAAAAGCAAAGGCTTAG
>CAYMVC010000004.1:243-1123 GCA_964393755.1 uncultured Eubacteriaceae bacterium
GGGGAAAGGAAGGGTGGGGAAAGGAAGGTAACGGCAAAAGGATAATAGGTGATATTAGAAAATTATTTGATTTTTTGCCAAGGGAAAAAACTAGTTTTTACATAGATGAAATTACCTGGAGAGACTTAAATATGGATAGTGTTTTCTCCAAGATTGACCATAGCCAATCCCTGGCAGGGATGAACTATTTATATAATCTCTTACGAAAACCTCTTTTTAATAAGGAAGAACTAGTAAAAAGAAATAATATAATCAATTACTTTAAGGATAATAGGGATTTATCAATTGATGTTCAATGGCCTCTATCCAGGTTGGGTAAAGAAGAAGGGACAAGAATATTTGATTTTTTTAAACAGGGCTTGGAAATTAGCACTGATAAGTTGAATTTTTATAGGATCTTATCCATCTTACCTTTTTTATCTTTAGCCCTATTTGCTATAAATCCCCAAATGGCTATTAGTGGGTTCATGGTGGTTTTAATAGTGAATTCCACCATATATCAAAATAATAAAAACAAGATTTTCTATGAGTTGGAAGCCTTTAAGTATTTAGGAAGTATGACCAATTGTTTACATAGTATAAATAAAATAAAGGATTTTAATATTGGCGATTATAAGAATAAAATAGCCTCCCTTTTAAGGGATACAGCCCCAATAGGAAGGAATATATCTAAACTTAGGTCAGCTGCCTTTGATGCCAGTGATATCCAGGTCATCAAGGATTTTTTAAATATGATAACTCTTAGGGAAACTATCATCTTTTATAAAACTATAAAATTAATTGATAACAATAGGGAAAACTTTATTAAGATCCACTGCCTTTTAGGGGAAATAGATTCCTATATTGCCATTGCTTCTTATAGGGAAAGCCTTAATTATTA
>CAYMVC010000004.1:1133-4169 GCA_964393755.1 uncultured Eubacteriaceae bacterium
TATTGTCAACCAGACCTATTAGAAGATAATAGTCCGGTAACAATAGAAGCTAAGAACTTATATCATCCCCTACTGGATAAACCGGTGCCTTATAGTCTTAGCCAAAGGAATTTAGGTGGCCTAATAACCGGCTCCAATGCTTCTGGTAAGTCAACTTTTTTAAGAACAATAGGTATTAATGCCCTTTTATCCCAAACTTTCTATATGGCATTGGCAGAAAGTTATAGGGGTAATTATTTTAAGTTATTAACATCAATAGGGATGGCAGATAGCATAGAAGAAGGGGACAGCTATTTTATGGCAGAGGCAAAGTCCCTAAAGAGAATAATAGATGGAATAGGTGAAGAAAGGCCGGTACTTTGTATATTAGATGAAATCTTTAGGGGAACAAATACCTTAGAAAGGATAAATGCAGCAAAGGAAGTTTTGGATTATATGGCAGAAAGAAATGTATTGATTTTTGCTGCCACCCATGATTTAGAACTAACTACCATGGTGGATGGGAAACTAATAAACTATCATTTCCAGGAAGAAATTAAAGAAAAGGACATAGAATTTGATTATATTTTACGAAAAGGACCCTGTACATCTAGGAATGCTATTGCTATACTTAGATATCTCGATTATCCTATGGAGATTTATGTAAATGCAGAAAAAAGGGTATTAGAATCTTAGAAGGAGGTGGGTATATGCATCTTATTATTGGTTTGGGTAATCCGGAAGATAGGTATGGGGCTACCCGCCATAATGTGGGCTTTGAAGTAATTAATTACTTTTCCCAGAAGGAGAATATAGATTTAAGAAAGGTAAAACATCGGGCCCTAATAGGGGAAGGCTTTGTTGGTGGGAAAAAGGTTATGCTGGTAAAGCCCCAAACCTATATGAATTTAAGTGGGGAAAGTGTTAGGGAAATTGTTGATTATTATAATGTGCCTTTGGAGAAAGTATTAGTAGTCTATGATGATATAGACTTGGATGTAGGTAGGCTACGTTTACGTTCAAAGGGAGGTGGGGGTACCCACAATGGTATGAGGTCTATTATATACCAGCTTAGGGAAGATGAATTTCCCCGATTGCGAATTGGAATAGGTAAGCCTGATAGGCAGGACCTAACCTCCTATGTCTTAGGAAAGTTTAGTTCGGAGGATCGGGAAGAAATTATAAAGACAATAATAAAGGCAGGGGAAGCTATTAAAGTTTTTATTTTCAAGGGTATCCAGGAGGCAATGAACGAATATAATATGATTAGTGATTAGTGATTAGTGATTAGTGATTAGTAGGGGAGGGGTTCTACCCCTCCCGCTGTAGGAAGCGACGCCCCCGTCGTTCCGGAATCAGATGTGGGGTAGGGTGACCTGTGGTCGTCCGATGAGAAGTGAGAAAAAAGTAGGGGCGACCTGTGGTCGTCCGTCGTAGGGGAGGGGTTCTACCCCTCCCGCAGCCTTAATAATGACAGGAGAAGGGATTATGAAAGAAATCTTGGCTGGAATGGTTTCCGCCCTTATAGCATATATCTTAAATAGAATTTTAATAAGGCGGCAAAAGGAAAAATCAATAGTATATGTTATACCCCTTGTGGAAGAGGTATCCAAAACCATTATAGGCCTGTTGATAAGGGGCAATATTATTGGTGTCCATTTTGTTTTTGGAATAATAGAAGCCATTTATGATTGGTTTCATACGGAAGAAAAGAAGGTGGCTCTTATTGCTATGGTACTTAGCATAGTAAGCCATAGTATTTTTGGATTTATCACTTACTATATATATTTATGGACGGGATGGATAGGTCTAGGAATTGTAGGTGCTGTATTAGGTCATATAATTTGGAATTATTTTATTTCCCGGGGAAAAAGGTAATTTCCCAAGTAAAAGTTAATAAAATCAATGCCCAGTATCTTAAAAACTGGGCTAAAGTTGTTTAAAAGGATGGGGTAATATTGGAAGAAATATTTAAACAAATGCTTAACAAAATGCCTGGATATATTCAAGGTAAAAAGAGTTTAATTAAGGGAGAAAGTCCTATCGTATATCATGAAATAGGGGAAACTTCAAAATCCCATTTAATATACGGTATGGTAAAAGATATAACTAATTCGGCTTTAGTAATTACTTATAATGATAGTCAGGCTAATCAATTATACGAAGATTTGTCCTTCTTTTTAGGAAATAATATTATGTATTTTCCATCTCAGCCCACTCTCTATTATTTTGTTGATGCCCATAGTCCGGAGATTTCCATTGAAAGAATGAAGGTTTTAAAGGCATTAATAAATAAAGAATCTAGGGTGGTAGTAGCCTCTATAGAGGCTATTATGAAAAAACTATTGCCTTTAGAGGTTTTTAAGGAGTATTGGAAAATCTTTAATGTGGGTCAGATAATTGAGATGGAGATCTTGCAGAAATCCTTAATTCTATCAGGTTATGAACGGGTGGAAGAGGTGGAAAGTCCTGGTCAATATAATATAAGGGGGGGTATTGTGGATATCTTCCCTATGATTGGGGACCTGCCCTATAGGATAGAATTTTTTGATAATGAAATTGATTCAATCAGAAGTTTTGATACTTTAAGCCAAAGATCTATTGAAAAGTATAATGAAATAGAAATCCCCCCAACAAGGGAAATCATTTTTCACCATCCTAGCCATGGTAAGGATAGTTTTGTTAGTTTAATGGATTATTTTTCAGAGGATTTTATAGTTTTCCTTGACCAACCCCATAGGATAAAGGAAAGGCATGCCGGTATTAGTTCTGAACTTGAGGAGGATTTTAAGGGGTTATTAGAAAAAGGAGAGGTATTACCTAATCAATTTCAGACCTTCTTTCCCTACTATGACCTAACTAAGAGTATGACTAAGAGGAAGCTATGTATTTTTCAGACTTTAATAAGAAGAATTGATCCCTTCACACCTAAAAAAATCCTATCTTTTGTTAGCCATCCTACCCATCCTTATCATGGGAAATTGTCCCTTTTGGTAGAAGAAATAGTCCATTGGAAAAAAAGAGGGTATAGTATTATTATCCTATCTGAGACTCTAA
>CAYMVC010000004.1:4179-14100 GCA_964393755.1 uncultured Eubacteriaceae bacterium
GATGGGTATTGAAGGAGTTCTTCAGGGAAGGCCTGAAACAGATCTTGTTGGCGAAAAAGTTATCATACTAAAGGGTGGCATCCAAAGGGGAATAGAATATCCGGAGATTAAGACAATTATTCTCACTGAAAAGGAAATATTTTCTCCCATGCAAAAAAAGACTAATAAGGCTAGGAAGAAATCAAAAAGAAAGATGGATCCCTTTGTAGATTTAAATGTAGGAGATTATGTGGTTCATGAGGCTTATGGTATAGGGAAATATTTAGGTTTAGAAAAAATTCAGGTGGAGGGAATTCAAAGGGATTATCTTAATATCAAATACGCCCGAGGAGATAAGTTATATATCCCTACAGAACAAATGGATCTTATACAACCTTATATAGGGGGAGATGCCACATCAGTTAAACTGAACAAGCTGGGTGGGAATGAATGGAAGAGAACTAAGGGCAAGGTAAAAAAGGCAATAGAGGATATGACAGAGGACCTATTAAATCTCTATGCTGAAAGACAGACAGTAAAGGGTTATAGCTTTTCCAAGGACAGTCCCTGGCAAGGGGAATTTGAAGATGGCTTTCCCTATGAAGAAACTCCTGACCAACTCCAATCCATAGAAGAAATAAAAAAGGATATGGAAGCTCCCATAGTGATGGATAGACTATTATGTGGAGATGTAGGTTATGGAAAAACAGAGGTTGCTATTAGGGCCGCCTTTAAGGCAGTAATGGATGGGAAACAGGTGGCATTTTTAGTACCTACTACTATTTTGGCACAACAGCATTATAATACCATGGTGGAAAGATTCTCTAATTTTCCAGTAGCCATAGACATGTTAAGCCGATTTAGAACAGGAAAGCAAATGAAGGAAACCCTATTGAATATTAAGACCGGGATGGTGGATATTGTGGTAGGTACCCACCGTCTTATTCAAAAGGATATTAAATTTAAGGAACTGGGTCTTTTAATAATTGATGAGGAACAGCGGTTTGGGGTAAGCCATAAGGAAAAATTAAAGGATTTAAAGAAAAATGTAGATGTTTTAAGTCTTAGTGCCACCCCCATACCCAGGACCCTCCACATGTCCCTGGTGGGTATTAGGGATATGAGCATAATAGAACAACCACCGGAAGAACGACACCCTGTTCAAACCTATGTATTAGAGTATAATGATAAATTGATTAGGGATGCTATTTTAAGGGAGCTAGACCGGGGAGGTCAAGTTTACTATGTATACAATAGGGTGGAATATAGAAAAGGTTGCCCACAAATTAGCGGCCTTGGTTCCTGAGGCAAAAATAATAGTTGGCCATGGTCAAATGGCAGAAAATAGGCTGGAAGACACAATGCTATCATTTATAGAAAAAAAGTATGATATTTTAGTATCTACCACTATTATTGAATCTGGTTTAGATATGCCTAATGTGAACACTATTATTGTGGTGAATGGGGATAAGATGGGACTGTCCCAATTATATCAATTAAGGGGTAGGGTAGGCCGCTCCAATAGGCTGGCCTATGCTTATATAACCTATGAAAAAGACAAGGTATTAACAGAAATAGCAGAGAAGCGATTACAGGCTATTAAGGAATTTACAGAGTTTGGATCAGGATTTAAGGTGGCTATGAGGGATTTAGAAATACGGGGTGCGGGAAATCTCTTGGGAGCAGAGCAACATGGGCATATGGCAGCTATTGGCTATGACTTATATTGTAAGTTACTGGAGGATTCTATAAATAAGAAAAAAGGGACAGCCCAAAAGGTAAAAAAAGAAATTACTATAGATCTTCCGGTTGATGCCTATATACCCAACTGGTATATGCCTAAGGAAAGTGCAAGAATCCAGATATATAAAAAAATGGTAGTAATAGATAGTATGGAGGACTTTTATGACCTTCAAGAAGAGATAGAAGATAGGTTTGGGGACCTACCTATTGCAGTAAGTAACCTGTTAAAGGTATCTTATATAAAGTCAATGGCACAAAAATTGAAAGTTTTCAATATAAATATGAAAAATAATGCTGTATATCTTTATTTCGATAGGGAAGATTTTATTAACATGGAAGTAATTGGAGCCCTGGTCAAAGTATATGGGAAAAGGATAATGATAAATGCCAGCGATCAACCATATATTTCCTTAAAATTATCCAGGCTAATGGATAAACAATTAGAGGATATAAAAGAAATATTGGAAAGAATAATGGTTTTGCAAGTAATATAGTTTCAGTTATAATAGATTGTATAAGTCAATCTTAAGGAGTGAAAAATTTGTTAAAAATCAATGGGACAAGGAAAACAGCACTAGCACTTATATTGGTAACATTAATTATATTTTCAACAGGATGTAGCTTAGTCCAGATGAAGCCGGATGCTATGAAAAAACAGGTAGTGGCTAAAATTGAAGACCATAAAATCACAAAACACGATTTTAATCTCTACCTTTTTATAGAAAAGTTAAGTTGGCAAGTCCAGGGACAAACCTTTCCTAGTGAAGGGGAACAATTGGAAAATATAAAAACTTCAGCTCTAGATAGCTTAGTTCAAAGCGAAATGGTTATATACCTGGCAAAACAGGAAGAAATCTCGGTAGATGAAGAAATTGTAGAAAAACAATTAAAAGAGATGAAGGAACTATTAATAACTGATTTAGGCGGGGAAGAGGAGTATGAAAAGACTCTTAAGGATAATGATATAACAGGGGAAGACTTTGAAGGATTTTTAAAGAAGTATTTCTTATTAAATCAATATGTTGAGGGTTTAAATGAAAAGGTTACTAAAGATATTTCCATAGAGGAAAAGGAAGTTAAAAGCTTTTATGATGAAAATCAGGTCCAATTTGATCCTTCTACAGCAGAGGCAAAGCATATTTTAGTTAATAAGGACAATGAGGCATTGGCTAAGGAAATCTCCAAAAGGGGCAAGGATGGAGAAGACTTTGATAAGTTAATGGAAGAATTTAAGGAAAATGAAAACATTTTAGAAGCATCAGATTTAGGGGAGTTTAATAAGGCTAAAATGATTAAGGAATTTTCTGATGCTACCTTTGCCCTAGAAGATGGGGAAGTAAGTGATATAGTAGAGAGTACTTATGGTTATCATATAATTAAGTTAGAGAAAAAAGATGTAAAGCCTATAAAAAAATATGATGAGGTGAAAGAAGAACTAAAGACTCAGTTAGAGCTTAGTAAGAAACAGGAGGAGTTCTCCAAGTACCTACAAGAAAAACAAGATGAACTTAAAATAACAAAATATCCTAAGAAGCTTTAAATAATTTTCCTCCTTTAGTTTTCTTTGTGTATAATTCTGCCTATAAAGTTAAATACTAAACTAGGCTAAATAAGAACACATAAGGAGGGAAGGTATCATGAAAGCAACGGGGATTGTAAGACGTATAGATGATTTAGGGAGGGTAGTCATTCCCAAGGAAATAAGGCGTACAATGCGTATTCGTGAAGGTGATCCCCTAGAAATCTTCACTGACACTGAAGGGGAGGTAATATTAAAAAAGTATTCTCCCATAGGTGAACTAGGGGATTTTGCAAAGGAATATGCTGAATCAATACAGCAGGCTACCAGCCATATTGCCTGTATTTCTGATAAAGATGTTATAATAGCCCTGTCAGGTTTAGGGAAAAAAGGATTTATAGGTAAGAAGATAAGTAAAGAGCTAGAAGAAATTATCCTGAGTAAAAAAATTTCTAACCTGGAAAAGGAAAAGACTATTGCCCTAGTAGAAGACCAGGAAAAAGAAGAAGATTTTACAGCTCAGGTTATTTGTCCCATTGTTTCCCAAGGGGATGCCATTGGGTCAGTGGTATTATTATCTAAAGATGGTCAGGTTAAAATGGATGATGGGGAAATGAAGATAGCTGAAACAGCTGCAAAGTTTTTAGGGAAGCAAATGGAAGAATAGATATGTTTATAGGAAATAAAGGTAAGGGATTTACATAGGAGTGTAAATTTCTCGGTAAAATACAAAAAAGTAGAATCCTTCTAGGAAACTACTTTTTTATTTTTATCCTCCACCTATTGGTGGGAATATTGATACAATATCATTATCCACCAGTAGGCTATTGATATTGCCACTTCTGCCATTAACCAGTATTATAGCAGCATCCTTCCTATCAATCTTTAAATCTTCAATAATATCCAGGACTATTGAACCCTTGTTTAAATTAATTTCCATTTCTTTTTCCCGGTTTTCCCTTAGGCTTGCAAATAATCGAACCTTAACCTTAACCATAAATAAATCCTTTCTAAACAATTATGATTTCTTTATTTTAAAATTCCTAGGATTATCTTGATTTTTACCATAAAAACCTAGGGCAATTCTATAAGGACCAGGGCAACCGGGGGGCAAAAAGGCCACCCGGTCTCCTGGATAAATGGTATAGTCTAATGAGTGAACATACCCATTTACAAAGATTACCTCTACTTCCTCTGGATTTACCTTTAAAATATCTGAAAGTTGGTAGCCGGTAATAGCTTCTTCAATATCAAGTATAAGGGGCGGCTTACCATATCTTTCCCTAAGGATTTTATCTAAATGTAGAAAACCTCTTATCTCAATGGAATTACTACTTTCTTTAGCCAAAATATTACCTCCACTATGCAAATAAATTAAAAATTATATACTTGGTCGATTTCCTCTGGTGTAAAGTCCCAAACAACATTATGGGGAGGAAGGGGTTCATATTCAAAGAATTCTGGCAACCTATCATGGGCATTTGTAAAGCCGGCAGCCTTATTAAACCCTCGTTCTACCTTTAGTATATCTTCTCCCAGCTTATCCACATCACTTGCCGTTAGAGACAAGCCATATTGGGCATTAATCATATCTATTAGTGCCTGATATCCTTCTGGACTGTCTGCAATACCAAAGTAAACAAATAGACACATTCCTGTAGTATCAACTGCTGCAGTCCCTATTTGCATAGCTCTGGAATATTCGATTTGGCCATCCTTCTTCAGAGGATCTATATTTCCGCCCACACTTAGAATATTACCTGCTATACAATATCCAAAGGTATGATCGGCTCCCATAGTGCCGGTGGCATAGGTCAGTCCAATTCCCTTAATGGGGCGGGGGTCATAGGCAGGAATTCCCTGGTCTTTTACTACAGGTACTCTGAATAAGCCACAAAGTTTACCTACTATTGAAGTTCCTCCCCCTATTATTCTTCCCATTGGAGTAGGTACTGCTATTTGTTCTACCACATCTAAAACTGCCTTACCATCACCCCAAGGTATTAAACCGCCTTCCATAGCAGCTGCAACAGCAACAGCGATTTCTATACTATCCACACCCACATCATCCATAGCCCTGTCAATATAGGCGATATCATCCATATCCTCAATGCCTGAATCACCGCCTAGTCCCCAAATAGTTTCATATTCAAAACCACTGGTTATATATTTGCCCTTCTTATCTGGATACCATTGGGAACACTTTATAATACAGCCCGGATGACATCCATGGGCAACTTTTCCCTCTCCGTTTCGTTCTGTAATTATGGCATTTAGGGTTTCACCGGAAATATTATCATTATGGTCTATTCTACCGGTGGTAAAGTTGTAGGATGGAAAGCCTCCAGCCTCATTAATAATATTTACCAAGACATCCGTACCGTAAGCAGCTAATCCTTGACCGGATACAGGATGATCCATAAGAGCCTTTGCAAAAACCTTGGCTGCAGACCTAAACTTCTCCACATCCACAATTGGAACACTTCCACCACCTCTATCATCAATTACCAATGCCTTAACCTTCTTGGACCCCATTACGGCGCCTAAGCCACCCCGGCCAGCACTCCTAATATTTCCTTCTGGATCTTTAAAGGAAATATTAGCAGTTGGCAGTCGATATTCCCCTGCTGGTCCTGCAATGGCTATACCTACTTTTTCACCATATTTTTGGCTTAGTATTTCAATTGCCTTATAATTACCAATTCCTCCTAAGATTTCCTCTGGGGCTTCTTCTATTTTTACTCCATCCATGGTAATTACTATTACATAATATTTATCATCCTTGGGCATACCCTCAATAACTAAAGCCTTTAATCCCATCCTAGCCATCTTCTGGGAAAAGGATCCCCCAGAGTTACTTTCTTTAATAGTTCCTGTAAGGGGACTCTTTGCCCCTACTGAAATACGGCCTGAGTTAGGAGCGGAAGTTCCACTGAGAAGACCTGGTGCAAAGATCAATTTATTGTTTTTGCCAAGTGGGTGGCAGGTAGGCTTAACTTCATCAGCAACAAAGTTGGAAGTTAGCCCCCGTCCCCCTAAACCTATATACTTTTCAGGTACTTCATCAGTCTTAACTTCCAATGTAGTCATATCTACCCTAATAAACTTATTCATAATATACCCCCTCTTATAATATATTAAAATCTACTATTCTTATTGCAATTTATATGCCATTTGTTTAACATATTGATTCTAAGGCATTATCTTAGATAAGGATAATGTTTTATAAAGGATTTGTGCCAGAAGGGCACAAACTATCCTGTAAACTAATGATCCAACTTGGAGCAATGTACTACTTTGGAACAATAAACTACAAAAAATAGAGGAAATAACAATTTTTAATAGAATGTAAGACTTAAAGACTGGTCTTAATGGGGGCGGTGAAGATTAAAAAATATAATGATAAATTAGGCTTATCTAAGATTTATACCCATTCTATAATGAATTCTATTTCTGAAGGGATTATGGTTACAGACCTAAATGGTAACATTAATATTGTAAATAAGGTTATACTGGAGATGTTTGGATATAATGAAGAGGCTTTTAAGATAAAAAAAGCCTATGACTTATTTGTAGGTTGGGAAGATGTTATAAATTCAATAAAGGATAGAAATTCCTATTCAGGAGATGTAGTAGTTAATTCTAAAAAGAATGTATTAGAATATAATTTAAAGGTCCATTCTATTTATGATTCGGGGACAAATTTAAGTTCTATGGTCTTTGTTTTTAAGGAAGTAAAGAGGATAAGAAAGCAAGTAGATAAAATAGCAAAAAGACAGGCTATTTACACCTTTGATAAAATAATTGGACAGAATAAAAGATTTGTAGAAACTATAGAATTTGCCAAGAAAATATCTAATAGTAGGTCTAAAATATTAATTACTGGGGAAAGCGGTACTGGGAAAGAGGTTTTTGCCCAATCCATCCATAATTTTGCTAATAGGAGGGAAGAACCCTTTATAGCACTAAACTGTGGAGCCATTCCGAAAAACTTAATTGAATCAGAATTATTTGGTTATGAAGAGGGTGCCTTCACAGGTGCTAAAAGATATGGCCACCCGGGTAAATTTGAATTAGCTGATAGGGGTACAATATTTTTAGATGAGATAGGGGCAATGCCCCTGGAATTACAAACAAGACTTTTAAGGGTTATTGAGGAGGGCGTAGTCAGCAGAATCGGCAGTACCAAAGAGATGGTTATAGATGTAAGAATTATTGCTGCCACCAATATGGACTTGGCAGATGAGATGGATAGTGATAATTTTAGAAGGGATCTGTATTATAGGTTAAATGTATTGCCCCTTAAACTTCCACCTTTAAGGAAAAGAAGGGATGATATACCTATATTATTAGATTATTTCATGACTAGAATGTCTAAACATATTAATAAAAAGCCTGTAAAACTATCAAAGGAATATGTAAATTCTTTGATGGAATATAATTGGCCGGGAAATATTAGGGAATTAGAAAATTTAATAGAACTTATATTAAATACGGGAAGCATACATAATATTAATATAAGTGATAAAAAAGTTAGCAGGGGAAACTACATTGAAGAGGAAAAAGACTTTAATCTTGAAAGCTTAATAAATAACCATATTATAAGCACATTAGAACATTTTGAAGGGAATATTACTAGTACGGCAAAAGCTTTAGGTATAGGTAGGAATACCCTTTATAGAAGGTTGGAGAGGATAAAAGGCAGTGGTTAGTGATTAGTGGTTAGTGGTCAGTGGTCAGTGGTTAGTGGTCAGGACGATGCCCCCGTCGTTCCGTGGTTGAGAGCCACAGTATAATTTCTTTAGTATAGAATTATTTGTTATAATATTATTTATATAATCAGAGACTTATAACTAGGAGGAAAGTGGATGAGTAAGGAGTCTTATTTAAAGGGTGCTGCCATATTAGCTGTAGGTGCAATAGTTGCCAAATTTCTAGGAATATTTTTCAAGATTCCCTTGGCCCACTATATTGGGGATGTGGGATTAGGCTTATATGCATACCCCTACCCAATTTACAGCTTTTTTCTTTCTATTTCAATAATAGGATTACCCTTGGCAATATCCAAACTTATATCGGAAAGGGTTGCCTTAGGAGACTTCAGGGCAGCACAAAAAGTTTTTAATGTTGCCCTAGTATTACTGGCTATAATAGGGGCACTTTCTTCATTGATACTATTCGGGTTTAGAAATGTTATTATTCGGATCCTTAATTGGCATCCGGATACCTATTATGGTCTTGTGGGCATATCCTTTGCACCTTTTTTTGTTTCAATTATGGCAGCATTTAGGGGATATTTTCAAGGACTCCAGATTATGGTGCCCACCGCAATATCAAAGCTAATAGAATCCTTTGCCAGGGTAATTATCGGTTTGGGTTTGGCTATTTATTTAGTGAAGAACTATGGGATTCCTCAAGCTGCAGGGGGTGCATCCTTTGGAGCAACTGCCGGAGCAATGGCAGGAAGCGGATTCCTAATCTTTCTTTATATGGCAAATAAAAGATCCAGAAATAGAAAAATTGAGAATTCAAAGAAGGGGATTAACGAATCCATAGGGGGAATAACCTATAGATTATTACAAATTGCCATACCTGCCTGTGTGGCTGCTATAGTTACCTCCCTGATGAGTATTATTGATACGGCAATGGTACCGGCACGCTTGGGAGTTGCCGGATTTAGTATAGACGAAGCAGCAGCACTTTTCGGTCAAATGACACAAAAAGCCCAGACCCTGGTCAATGTTCCCATAACCTTAAGTCTTGCCTTAGCAACTAGCTTAGTACCGGCAATATCTGAGGCTCTTGCCTTAAGGGATAGGGAAGAATTAAAGAAAAGAACAGAACTGGGCATAAGAACGGTATTACTGATTTCATTACCTGCTGCTGTTGGACTTTCATTTTTGGCAAATCCCATCATTGAGCTATTATTTGGTCTGGGGGAAAAGGGTGGAGACATTCTAGCAATATCAGGATATAGTGTGATTTTTATAATGGTAACTACTACCCTTCAAAGTATTTTACAGGGATTAGGAAAGTTATTAATACCCATTAAGAATTTAGTTGTTGGTGCTGTTATAAAAATTTTTATAAACTTCATACTAGTATCCATACCCAGCCTTAATATTAAGGGGGCAGCAATCGGAAGTATTGTGGGATATGGAGTGGCAGCTTTATTAAATTATAGAGCTATAAAAAGATATACTAAGGTTAAATTAAATATAAATCAAACAATTATAAAACCAATTATTGCTGTAATAGCTATGGGGATTTCTGTAATCTTTATTTATCAATATACCTATTTGGCTCTGGGTAATAGGGTATCCACCCTACTGGCAATATTAATAGGTGCAATAATATACTTTATAATGTTGTTATTAATAGGTGGAATTACCGTTCAGGAAATGGTCCTAATACCCGGAGGAAGAAAATTATCAAAGATTTTAAATAAATTAGGCTTGTTAAAAAGGGGGAAAGGATAATTTCATGGGTAAAATAACAATTGTAGGCTTAGGCCCTGGTGGGATGGAGGATATTTCCCTGGGTGCCATAAATAAATTAAAAAACAGTACAAGGATTTACTTAAGGACAGAAAGACACCCTATTGTTCCGCTTTTAAAAGAAATGGATATAAGCTTTGAAAGTTTTGATTGGGTTTATGATAAATATGATGACTTTCAAGA
>CAYMVC010000004.1:14110-21182 GCA_964393755.1 uncultured Eubacteriaceae bacterium
GAGGTATATAAGATAATAGCTGGGGAACTGACAGATATGGCAAAGAAGGAAGGAGATATAGTCTATGGAGTTCCCGGTCACCCCCTGGTAGCGGAGGAAACAGTGGAAAGGATAATGGAAGTTTCCAAGACAAGTGGTATAGGGATAGACCTATTACCATCTATGAGTTTTATAGACAGGCTGATTAGTTCTTTAGGGATTGATCCAATTAAGGGATTAAAAATAGTTGATGGCCTACAAATTAATAGCCAGGGCTGTGATATTAAGGTGGGAAATATTATCAGCCAGGTATATAGCCCCTTAGTAGCATCAGAAGTCAAACTTGAACTTATGGAATATTATAAAGACGAAACACCAATATGGGTAGTAAGGGCTGCTGGTGTTAAGGATATGGAAAGAATTGAACAAATTCCCCTTTATAAATTAGATAGGTTGTCATGGATAGACCATTTAACCAGTGTATATATTCCGCCAATGGATTTGGATCTCTTATCAGGAGGACAGATAGATAGGCTGGTTGCCATTATGGAAAGCCTAAGATCAGAAAAAGGCTGTCCCTGGGATAGGAAGCAGGACCATAGTAGTTTAAAGGAAAATTTAATAGAAGAGGCATACGAGGTAATAGATGCTATTGAAAGAGATTCTATGATAGATTTGGAGGAAGAATTAGGAGATGTCTTGCTGCAGGTAGTTTTCCATTCCCAAATAGCTAAGGAAAAGGGATGCTTTAATTTTAATGATGTAATAAGGGGTATTTGTGATAAGTTAGTATATCGTCACCCCCACTTGTTTTCCAATGTAAAGGCTATTACTAGCGAAGAAGTTTTAACCAATTGGGAGAAGCTTAAAAAGATAGAAAAGGGTATGACCAGTCAAACAGAAGTACTAAAGGCAATTCCCATAAGCCTGCCTTCCCTAATGAGGGCATACAAGGTACAAAAAAAGGCCGGAGATGTGGGTTTTGATTGGACAAATATAGAAGATGCTATGGAAAAGGTGAAAGAAGAGTGGGATGAACTATTAGAGGTATATTATGTTAGTGATAAAGGTAGAATAATAGAAGAACTTGGGGATCTTTTGTTTGCCATTGTGAATATAAGCAGATTTTTAAAGATTCAACCAGAACTGGCCTTGGGACAAGCAATAGAAAAATTCATTGATAGATTTTCCTATATAGAGGAGAATGCAGAAAAAAAATTAGAGGATATGACTCTAAAAGAGATGGATAAGCTCTGGGAAAAGGCAAAAATACATAAATTTAGCAAAAAAGATAAAAACTATTGATGAAAAGAAGGATTTCAGCAAAAAACCTAGAATATCCAATTAGGTAACAAAAACAATGAAATTAATTTTATCAGGTAATCCTTGATAAAACAAAGGAGGAAAATTAATGAATAAATCAGACTTGATTGCAAGTATGGCAGAAAAAAGTGGATTATCAAAAAAAGATACTGAAAAGGCTCTAAATGCATTTACTGAGAGTGTACAAGAAGCATTAGTTAATGGTGAAAAAGTACAATTAGTTGGATTTGGTGGATTTGAAGTAAGGGATAGAGCAGAAAGAAAGGGTAGAAACCCAAAAACTAGGGAAGAAATGATTATACCAGCTTCTAAGGCACCTGTATTTAAAGCAGGAAAAGTTTTAAAGGAAAGTGTAAATAAATAATTGTTTTTCCTACATAGACGATAATTTTAAGAATTATCGTCTTTAGTATTTTTTGGTCCCCTTAAAAAATATGTTAAAATATTATTTAGGACTTATTGTCTTGGACCTTCAAAGGGGGATGGATTAATGACGGAAAAAATAAAGATTATATGGGAAAAACAATTTGATATTATTTTATTATCCTTAGGATTAATAATAAAACTTCTTTTCTTTCACTACTACATAGGGATCAGGGAGGGATTGATATTAAAGAGTTTTTCAAATTTAATATCGGTCTTAGGTATTGGTGTCCTAATATTTTCCCTGGGAGGAAAGAGAAGGGCTAGAATTATGTTTTTAATTAATGTTTTCCTTTCTACCCTATTTTTTATTAATGTCATGTACTATAGCCATTTTTATACTCTTATGCCAGCCCATAGCATTCTTCAAATCGGCCAATTAGGTCCTGTATCCCAAAGCATTATTTCCCTAATTCGGGTGGAATATTTGTTGTTTTTTTTAGATACACTTCTTTTAATATTCTTATATAGTAAAAAGGATATAAAGATTTTTAAGGGTTGCAAGTCTTTAAATTTGAATAAGGATACCAGGTTATCCTATTTATTTGTTTTTATTGTATTATCTCTTATTACAAGCTCTACCACCTTTATGACTATAAGAAATACCCAGGGATTATATACTCCCCAAAATTTAGGGGTTATAAACTACTATTTTGCAGATATTGTGGATTTGTTTTATAAAAACCCTATTGCTAAGGAACAAGCTGAAGAGGTTATAGAAACTATAATTGAGACAAATGGGGAGGAAGGGACCAAGGGGTTTTCTATTGCTAAGGATAGAAATATTATAGTCATACAGGCTGAGTCCTTGCAAAACTTTGTTATAAATAGAGAAATAGAAGGTCAGTACATTACTCCAGTATTAAATGAATTAATTAAAGGAGATAGTATTTACTTTAATAATTATTATGAGCAGGTGGGCTGGGGTAATACCTCTGATGCAGAATTTATAAGCCATAATAGTTTTTACCCTTCAATAAAAAACTATAGCTATAAGGTATATAAAGACAATGATTTTGCCTCCCTACCTAGCTTACTAATGGGGAGGGGTTATTCAACCATAGCCTTCCATGGAAACCATAGTTACTTTTGGAATAGGGATAAGATGTACCCTTCCCAGGGTATAGATAAATTTATTAGCTTAGATGATTTTAGGCAAGATGAAATGATAGGAATAGGTCTAAGTGATGGATCTATGTTTAAACAGTCTATTGATATTTTGAAAAAGGTAAAACCACCCTTTTATAGTTTTTTTATAACCTTAACTTCCCACCATCCTTTTGCAATGGATGATGAATAGAAGGGTCTTAAGATAGAGGGGGAATTTAAGGATACCTTGCTGGAAGATTACCTCCAATCTATCCACTATCTTGATAAGGAATTAGGTAATTTCATAGAAGGCTTAAAAAAAGCAGGCCTCTATGAGAATACAATGATTTGTATTTATGGGGACCATGAAGGATTAGATATGAGAAATGAGGATACCCAGGAACTCCTATCTTCTTTTTTAGAGAAAAGCTATAGGCAGGATGAAATGCACAGGGTACCCCTTCTAATACATATCCCTGATAGTGGCTATAAGAAGGTGGTAAACACCGCAGGGGGGCAAATAGACTTTCTCCCCACTTTAAGCAATTTGATAGGATTAGAAATAGATAATAATAAGATGTTTGGTAGGGATTTGTTAAATATCCAAGAGGGTTTTGTGGCAAATCAAGTCCATGTGGCAAGAGGCTCTTTTATTGATGATGAGAAGATCTTTATAATGTCAGAGGATGGAATTTTTGAAAATAGTGAGGCCTGGAATATTAAAACTGGACAGGCTATTGATCTTGAAGAATGTAGGGAAGGATATGAAAGGGCTTTAGGAGAAGTTAATTTATCCGAATATATACTTCAAAATAATTTAATCCCTTTTGTCCAGGAAAAGGGATTAAAATATATAGTAGAAAATTTGGAATCCTAAACTTGAGTGGCCCTGTCAATTTGAGAGCGACAGGATAAGCATACCAGCAAAGGATCTAACCCTAGATTCCTCATAAGTATGCTTTAGGGAAGGAATCGGAATGACACCAAACTATGATTTAAGTATCAGTATAAGGATCCTAATGCAGTCATCCTGAGAGCGACAGTATAAGCATACCAGCGAAGGATCTAAAGCCAGGATTATTTGAAACCTTTCTACATATTAAACTTTTGATGCATAAACTTCATAGCTTCTTTGCCCCTGTCCTTATCTATAATACAGGAGATTTTGATTTCTGAAGTACTTATCATTTGGATATTTATCCCCAATTGGAAGAGGGTCTCAAAGAACTTAGAAGCAACTTCCGCATTGGCAACAACTCCTGAACCTACAACAGAGAGCTTTGTAACACCCCTATCATATAATACCTTTTGGGCATCCACTTCAAAGGCAAATTTTTGTGCCACCTCTATAGCTTCTTGTAATTCGTCCAAGGCCACTGTGAAGGTTATATCATTTACTGAATTTCTATTAACATTTTGTACTATCATATCAACATGAATATCTGCTGCAGCTAGGGAGGAAAACAATTTAAAAGCAATTCCCGGTTGGTCCGGTACTTCTAATACTGATATTTTACCAATATTTTCATCTAGGGATATTCCTCTAATTAATACTTTTTCCATTTCCACATCCTCCTTTATAAGGGTTCCTTTATTTTCAGTAAAGCTTGACCTAACTTCTAATGGTACTTTATAGTTTCCTGCCAATTCCACTGCCCTAGGGTGTAAGATTTTTACCCCAAGACTTGCTAATTCCAGAATTTCATCATAGCTGATTTCAGGTATTAGCTTAGCATTTTCTACTATTCTTGGGTCTGCAGTATATACACCGTCTACATCGGTGAATATTTGGCAAAGGTCTCCATCTAGGGCAGCTGCTAGAGCAACTGCAGTAGTATCTGAACCTCCCCTTCCCAGGGTAGTGATATCATTCTCCTTATTTATACCCTGAAAACCTGCAACAATAACTATCTTCCCTTGATTTAATTCACTTTCTATTCTTTGGGTATTAATTTCATTTATTCTAGCTTTATAATGTTTATTAGAAGTAATAATTCCACATTGAGCCCCAGTTAGAGAAATAACTTCATGACCCATATTTTCTATGGCTATGGCTAATAATGAAATAGAAATCTGTTCTCCAGTGGATAGGAGTGCATCCATTTCCCTTTCCTTTGGTCTATCACTAATGGAATATGCCATTTTTATTAAATCATCGGTGGTATTTCCCATGGCTGAAACTACAACTACCACATTTTTGCCTGACCTTTTTGTTTTGATAATTCTCTTTGCAACATTTTGAATCTTCTCTATATCTCCAACACTAGAACCGCCGTATTTTTGTACAATTAAATCTTTCACCTGTATCCCCCACATCTACGAATGGATTCGCGCATAAAAATTACTAATATTTGCAGCTGCAATCTTTCCTGCCAACTCATTAAACAAAGCTGCACTCATTTCTTCGGTAATAATATATATCTTTTTACCGGAAAATTCTATCTTTTTCTTTATTGGGTATTGGTCCACTATATCTAGGACTAGGGAAAAGTCTTCATGGTTCTTTGCATCAGCCCTAAGATAGTACTTCCCTTGAAAAGCTGAAATACCACCATTATTCAATTTTTTATCAAGTTGAATTTCTAGTTTTTTAAATTCACTATTTATAATATAGAGCAAATCTCCCACTACAGCATTTGCCGTAGCATCTTTACCCGCACCTTTACCATAAAAATTTAGTTCCCCAATTATATTACCATTTATGGATATGATATTAAATTCTTCATTAACATTACTCATCAAATCCCTGGTGGATAACAATATTGGTTCAACAGTCATATAAAAGGTATCATTTTCTAATTTTGAATGGGCCAGGTATTTTAAAACATAGCCAAGATCCTTAAACATATCAATGTCAAACCTAGTTACATCCCTGATACCCCTTTTATAAATCTTATCATCGTTTATATGTGCTCCAAAGGCCATGGAGGATAGAATAGATAATTTTCTAGAAACATCAAAACCGTCCACATCTGCAGTAGGGTCAGCTTCTGCAAAGCCTAATTTTTGTGCCCTTTTAAGGGTATAATCAAAGTCCCATCCCTCATAGGTCATTTTACTAAGAATAAAGTTGGTAGTACCATTAAGAATTCCCTTTATTTCATCTATTTGATTTATTCTTAAAGTCTGGTTTAAGGAGTTAATAATAGGAACTCCACCGCCTACACTGGCTTCAAATAAGAAGCTCACATTATTGTCTTGGGCAGTTTTAAGTAAAGTTTCCATATATTCAGATACTACAGCCTTATTGGCAGTAATAACATGCTTTCCACTTCTCATAGCTTCTAACATATAGGTATATTCCGGTTCCATACCCCCCATTACACAAATAAGAACCTTAATATCATCATCATTTAAGATTTCCTTAAAATCATTTATTAATATGCCAGAAGGGGTTTTAATACTACGGATTTTATTTATATCATTTACTAACACCTTTGTAATGATGGCACTTTCCTTAGAAGAAGCAAAATAATTTCCTTTTTGATGATTAATGATTTCATAAACACCTGTCCCTACTGTACCCAGTCCTAAAAGTCCAATTTTCAAGTCCTTCACCCATTTCATGTTTTCTAATAAAATACAAATGCTTTTGACATGCAAACATTTTAACATATTTATTATAATATGACAATATGACATTTTACTAAATTCAGGACCAAATACTTTATCAATTATGGAATTTCTTATACAATATGATAAAAGGATTGAGAAAGGAAGAGAAAATGCGAGTAGATAAGTTTTTAAAAAATTCCAGAATTATAAAAAGAAGGACAATTGCTAAACAAGCATGTGATGGTGGAAGAGTTTTAATTAATGATAGGCTAGCAAAGGCAGGTTCAGAAGTATCTCCAGGGGATATCCTAACTATTAGCCTTGGAAATAAAAGCTTTAAAATAGAAGTGTTAGATACATCCGACCATGTAACTAAGAACCAATCTAAGGAAATCTATAGAAACTTAGACTAATTGAATAAATTTCCACTTTAATATTTTCCAATTAGTATAATACTAAGGTTAATAGGAGGGAAGACAATGATAAAGATTATAAAAAGAATTATTTTACTTATCATAGCATCCTTATTTCTTTCTATGTTAACCTCAGGATGTGCTAGGGAGGAAAAGGGACCAGTTAAGAGAAATCTACCCAAGGAAACAAGGGAGGAAGAGGTTAAAAAACCCCCCATACCTGAACAACTACAAAAAGATAGGTCCATAGTTGTTTATAAGGTTGATAAAGGAGTTAAAGAGGAAATAGA
>CAYMVC010000005.1:0-4662 GCA_964393755.1 uncultured Eubacteriaceae bacterium
GAAGTATCTAAAGTTTACTAAAAATGTGGTAATTATTATTCCACCTAGTCCAGTGCCAACAAGTAATAAATTCAATGCCATAAACTGACTGGAACCTGCATAGACTAAGGCGGAAAACATAAAACTCTCCAAAAGACTTATTCCTGCAGTTTTAGATAGCAAACCAAAGGCTATACCAATTGGCAAATACCCAACTATAATAGGTAGGGCTGCGATTAAACCCTCTTTTATCTCAACTTTATTAATCTTCTTCATGGTGACCTCCCAGTCCTTCTTAGACAATTAACTAGCCCCATTATATTAGCTGGTTAGTAAGCTGTCAATTTGGAAAACCTATCCTCTTATTAAACACAATTGTATTTAATAGAAAATCAATTTATGTTATACTTGAGGAAATTATAAAGATATTTTAGGCATAAGATTAAGGAGGTTGAAAACCATGAACTATATAAGCACTAGGAATAAAAACATATTAAAATCCCCCTCTCAGGCAATTATACAGGGTATATCTGAGGATGGAGGCCTATTTGTACCAGAGGAAATGCCCATACTAAAGGAATCTATTGACCAATTAATAGGTAAAGGCTATAAGGATTTAGCCTTTACTATAATGAAATATTTCTTTACCGATTTTAAGGAGGAAGAATTAAGAAATTGTATCGACCTTGCTTATAATAATAAATTTGATAGTGAGGAAATTGTCCCTATAGTACAAAGGGACGGTGCCTTCTTTTTAGAATTATTCCACGGTCCAACCCTAGCCTTTAAGGATATGGCCTTGTCTATCCTTCCCCATCTTATTAATACTGCCTTGAAAAAACTATCTATAGATAAGAAGATTTTAATTCTTACTGCCACATCTGGGGATACTGGAAAGGCTGCCTTAGAAGGTTTTAGTGATGTGGATAATATAAAAATCATGGTGTTTTACCCCCAAGATGGAGTTAGTCAAATACAAAAATTACAAATGCTAACCCACCAGGGGGATAATACCTCTGTTGTTGGTATAAATGGAAATTTTGATGATGCCCAAAATGGGGTGAAAAACTTATTTAATGATAATAATTTGAAAAAAGAATTATCTGATAATAATATTCTATTATCCTCTGCCAATTCTATAAATATTGGAAGGTTAGTACCCCAAATAGTCTATTATTTTTATGGTTACTTAAATTTGCTAGAAAATAAAGAAATTAAATCCGGTGAAAAAATCAATGTTG
The DNA here is from genome assembly GCA_964393755.1 of uncultured Eubacteriaceae bacterium. Lineage (GTDB taxonomy): Bacteria > Bacillota > Clostridia > Eubacteriales > Garciellaceae > DUPX01. Next base: position 1,221 of record CAYMVC010000005.1, read on the forward strand.
TTGTACCTACAGGAAATTTCGGCAATATTTTAGCCGCCTATTATGCAAAATCCATGGGCCTACCTATTAATAAGCTAATATGTGCTTCCAATGAAAATAATGTCTTAACAGACTTTTTTAATACAGGTACATATGATATCCAAAGGGATTTTAAAATGACCTCTTCTCCCTCTATGGATATACTTATTTCCAGCAATTTAGAAAGATTGATATTTGAAATCTCTGATAGGGAAGATGGCTTGACTAAAGAACTGGTCAATGACCTTCAAGTCCGTAAAAAGTACAAGATAAGTCCAGAGATGGGGGAAAAACTAAGGGACTTTTATGGGGATTTTGCTCATGAAAACCAGGTGGAGAAGTCTATAGCCCAATTATTTAAGACCTCTGCTTACCTGATAGATACCCATACCTCTGTGGCCTACAGTGTATATAAGGATTATAAGGAATCTACCGGGGATAAAAGTAAAACCCTAATTGCCTCCACTGCCAGCCCTTTTAAATTTGGGGCCAGTGTAGGTAAGGCCCTGGGTATTAAGGATATTAAGGATGATTTTGAAATGTTAGAGGTCTTAGCCAGAATGTCCAATTCTGATATTCCAGAAAACATAAAGGATTTAAAAGGTAAAAGAATTATCCATAAAAACATTTGTCAAAAGCATGAAATGAAATCTATGGTGGAAAAATTTATTGGTTCAGGGGTGTAATTTATGATTAAAGTAAGGGTACCGGCTACCAGTGCTAATATGGGTCCTGGTTTTGATACTATGGGTATAGGCTTGAACCTATATAATTACTTTTATGTAGAAGAAATCCAAGAAGGGTTGGAGATTTCCGGATGTGAAGCTAGTCTTTGTAATGAGGATAATTTATTTTTCCAGTCAATGGTGACTTGTTTTTCTACTGTAGGATATAAATTTAAAGGGTTAAATATAAGGTTGGAAGGGGATATACCCCTATCCAGGGGTCTGGGTAGTAGTGCCACCTGTATAATAGGAGGCATATTAGCTGCCAATGAAATAGCAGGTAAACCATTAAATATGGAAGAAATCCTAGATTTGGCAATTCAGATAGAGGGTCATCCAGATAATGTGGCACCTGCCCTATTTGGTGGCCTGGTCCTTTCCACTATGGATAATAATAAGGTGATCTATAATCAGGTTCAAATTGCCAAGGGTTTAAAATTTTGTGGTCTGATTCCAGACTTTACCCTTTCAACAAAGGAGGCCAGGGCAGTCCTACCTAAAACAGTGTCCTATAAGGATGCTGTCTTTAACCTATCCCGGTCATCCCTATTTGTATCTGCTTTAATGAATGGGAATTTTCATATAATCCCTAATTCTTGTAAGGACAGACTCCACCAACCTTATAGGAGTAAATTGATACCAGGATTTAATGAAATATTTGAGAAAAGCCAAGAATTAAGTAGCTTGGCAACCTATTTAAGTGGCGCAGGACCGACGATTATGGCTATTTTAAGGGAAGATGATAACAAGTATGTTAACAATATAAAGGAATATTTAAAAGATTTACACCACAAATGGGATCTGATTGAATTAAAGGTGGATAGTAGAGGGGCAGTGGTGGAGAAGGATAGTTGAGCGATGGTTTAACAATTATTGCGATGGTTGAACAGGAAGTAGGGGAGGGGCTCTGCCCCTCCCGATGGAGGTTATCCTATGAATAAATTACCTCAAAGAAAAAATCTAAGATTAAAATACTATAATTATTCCCAACCGGGATATTATTTTATAACCATTTGTACCAAGGATAAGAAGGCACTTTTTGGAAACATTGTAGATTGCGGTAGGGGTGAGGCTCTGCCCAACCCGAAAGTTGAGTTAACAAAGATTGGACAAATATTATTAGAACAGTGGCAGGAATTAAAAAACAGGTATAATAATTTAGTACCAGAACAATTGATAATAATGCCTAATCATATTCATGGAATCATAATTATCACAGCTGGGGAGGGGCAGAGCCCCTCCCCTACATTAGGAAATATAATTGGTACATATAAATCTTTAACCACTAAATTGGCAAACAAGGAGGAAGATTTATCTGGACGTATTCTTTGGCAACGTAGCTATTATGATCGTGTGATAAGAAATGAAAAAGAATTAATATCAATAAGGGACTATATTAATAACAACCCAATGAAATGGTTAGACGATGAATATCATATATAGGATACAAAATTACCATTTCTAAATATCTCCACCTCTTCTCCCTCCCAGGTGGTTCCAATAATCTCTAAATCCTTACTCCCAATCATAAAATCTGTATGTACCAGGGAATCATTTACCCCTGCCTTTTCCAATTCTTCCTTTGTCATCTTGTCCCCATCCCTTAGGCATACTGGATAGGCTTTGCCAAAGGCAAAGTGGCAGGAGGCATTTTCATCAAATAGGGTATTATAGAATAAAATATCCAAATTTGAAATTGGTGAATCATAGGGGACTAGGGCAACTTCCCCAAGGTAATATGACCCTTCATCAGTTTCTATTATATTCTTAAGGGTTTCATAGCCCTTTCCAGCTTGAAAGTCTACTATTTTTCCATCTTTAAAATCTAATACAAAATCTTCTATAAGGTTGCCATTATAATTTAGAGGCTTAGTACTTACTACCCTCCCATTTACCCCTGTTTTACTAGGTAGGGTGAATACTTCTTCGGTAGGAATATTTGCATTAAATTCTATCCCTTCAGGAGTGTATTCGGACCCGCCTAACCATCTATGACCCTTTGGTAATTCTACTATCAGATCAGTACCTAGGGAATTTTTATAATGTAGAGCCTTAAAATTCTTCTTATTAAGAAAGTCTCTAGTCTTGCTAAGGTTTTTATTATGGTCCTTCCATTGGCTTATGGGATTATCCTTATCTACCCGTACCGCCTTTAGTATAGTTTTCCAAAGACTGTCTAGAGCCTTTTCTTGGGTAAGATGGGGAAAAACTTTTTTAGCCCATGAGGGGGTGGGAATAGATGCAACGCACCAGGTGTTTTTATTGGACATTATACTTTCCCTATATTCCTTTAAGGCTGTATTGGTGGCCTTATTTGCCTTTGCCATCCTATTAGGATCCACATCCATAAAAAGTTCCGGATCAGAGGCAGAAATACTTAAAAATGCTGCTCCCTCTTTTACATAGTGTAGGTAAAAGTCCTTCTTCCATTGGGGAAATTCTTCAAAAACTTCCTCGGCTGCCATCATAAATCTTACTTTGGAAAACTTTTCGTCCCCCCAATTTAAGACCACATCCTTAGCACCTTGCCTAAATGCCATCTCTGCAACTATTCGGACAAATTCTGCTCCTTCTATAGGTGAAGTAATAACTAAAACCTGGTTTTCTTGAATATTTAAACCTATTTTTACAATTAATTGACCATATTTTTCTATCAGTTTTAAATCCATTTTTTATCACCCCTATTTATAAAACTCAAT
>CAYMVC010000005.1:4762-20008 GCA_964393755.1 uncultured Eubacteriaceae bacterium
CCCTTATCCCTTATCCCTTATCCCTTATCCCTTATCCCTTATCCCTTATCCCTTATCCCTTACACATTATACATGATTATCTGGTTATATTTTGGGACAGGTTCTTATCCCAATTTAATTATTCCTAATATTAGTTTTGCTGCATTTTCCAAATCCTCAATATATATATGTTCTTCTAATGTATGGGGTTTCCTTTCTCCAATGGCCAAGTTAATCGCCTTTATTCCCTTTTGGTTAAATATATTGGTATCACTACCTCCCCCAGAGCCCTTTGCTTGAAAATCCAAATTAAGCTTGGCAGAGGCTTTCCTAACTAAATCCACTATTTCATCATTTTCTTCTATCTTATAGGCATGGTACTCCCTGGTTACATTTACTTCTGCTTTACCACCATTTTCTTGGCTAACATCCTCAATGACCTTTTTCATATGTTGACTTTGTTTATTAAGTTTGTCTTCATTTAAACTTCTTGCTTCACCCCAAATATTTACTTCAGGAGTTATTATGTTTGTGGCTTCTCCACCTTGAATTATACCAATATTTGCTGTGGTTTCCTCATCTATTCTAAACAAATTCATATTATTAATAGCCTGGGCAGCTATTTTAATGGCACTAATTCCTTCTTCAGGGGCCACCCCTGCATGGGCCGCTTTTCCTAATATCTTAGCACTTATATTATCCTGACCAGGTCCCTGAACTATTACTTCCCCCGGCTTCCCGTCACTATCTAATACAAAGGCCCTTTTGGATTCTAATCTATCATATTCTAAATGTTTTGCCCCTAATAAACCAACTTCTTCACAGGTGCTAAAGACCAACTCAATAGTTCCATGATCTATATTTTCTTCCGCTACTACCCTAAGTGCTTCTATTACTGTAGCAATACCTGCCTTATTATCTGCCCCAAGGATAGTAGTTCCATCTGAATAAATAACCCCATCCCTTATAAGGGGTTTTATACCTATGGCTGGGGTAACTGTATCTAAGTGGCAACTAAATAAGATTGGAGACCTGTCATTATTTGATCCCTTAAATTTTGCCATAATACTTCCTGTATTGCTTCCCGTAAACTCTCTAGATTTATCCCTATAAACTTCTAAACCTAGGTTTTTAAGTTCTCCTTCAATAAAATCAGCAAATTCCTTCTCTTTTCCAGATGGACTGCCTATTTGTACATATTCCATAAAACTATTTACTAGCCTATCCTGATTTATCATTGTATTCATCTCCATTATGATTTCAATTTACACTTTAGATTATTTTACCCTAAATATACAATAAAACAACAATAAATACCAAACTTTTAATGTATAATTTTTAAATAATTAAAAAATCTTGGACATATTTGTGATATAATTAGTATTATTTATTCAAAAAAACAAATAGGAGTCTATAAAATGGATAAGCATATTATTTATTTAGTGTTTTCTAAAACGGGAACTATTCTTTCCCAGGTTCTGTCATTGTTTTTAGAAACTAAGTATGTTCATTCTGCTTTTAGCTTTGATGATAACTTTAACCAAATTTATTCCTTTGGAAGGAAAAATCCCTACAACCCATTTTCAGGAGGTTTTGTAATAGAAAACTTCTCTGGCGGGGTTTATTCAAGATTCCCCCGAAGTGAATGTTATATAACAAAGTTAGAACTTACAGAAGAACAATATCACTCTCTTAAAAAGGAATTAGAAGATTTTATGTCCAAAAAGGATAGCTATAAATATAACTTTTTAGGTTTATTTGGAGTCTTATTTAATATTCCCATGAAGAGAAAAGATTATTATTTTTGCAGTCAGTTTGTTTCAGAAATGCTAATGAAAAGTGGAATTTATAATTCTAGCAAACCACCTGAACTAACTAGAACTGATGATCTCTTTAAATTGGAGAATCAAGAACTTTATTATAATGGTTATGTTAACCAATGCGTTCCATTTAAGCAATTATATAATTTTACACTTAAATTATAATAAGAGTTAGTTTTACATTTTTCGGGATATAGCATATAATATTATTAGATTCTAAAAATATCAAGGAGGATTTTTATTTTAATGTCAATAAAAAGTGGAGATGTAGTGGAAGGTGTGGTCACAAAGATTACAAAATATGGAGCCTTTTTTAGGTTGCCGGATAATAACACAGGTCTTTGCCATATTTCAGAAGTATCCAATGAATTTGTTAAGGATGTAAATGATTATTTGAAAGAAGATCAGGAAGTTAAGGTTAAAGTTCTTAATGTTAAAGATGATGGAAAAATGGAGCTTTCCATTAAGGCCTTAATGCCAAAGGAACCCGCTCGCTCAAGGGGTAGAAGTTTTAAAAATGAAAAACCTAATGTAGACTTTGAAAGCATGTTGTCGGATTTTCTAAAAAGTAGTGAAGATAACTTGAAGGTCCTCAAAGACCGGGATCAAAAGTTTTAATGTTAATGTTAAACTACCTTAATTGGTTTAGATAGATTTTATAATTAAAATAGGATTACTTTATCCTATTTTTTTATTTCTGCTAGCTATCTCCCAAATATATATTGATGCTGTTGTACCATAGGGGGAATATCTTCCTCTATATACCTCAAATTCCTTCTTAGATAATCCTGTTAACCCATATAAGCTTATTATACCTCTTCGGATAGCTAAATCTTTGTAACTTAGGATGTCTGGTCTTTCCAATGAATGGATTAATAACATTTCCACTGTCCATTCCCCTACCCCTTTTAGTTTTGTCAATTCTTTAATTATTTCCTGGTCTTCCAGATTAGAAAGATTATTAAAATCTATATCACCACTAATAGCTGCTTCCCCAATCCCCTTTATGTAACCAGCCTTTCTATGGGACATACCACATTTTTGAATTTCCTCTATACTTGTTTTATCTATGTTTCTGGGAGTAATCTCTCCAAGTAGTGCTAGAAGTCGTCCCTTGATTGTAAGGGCAGCCTTTGTAGAAATTTGTTGGCTGATAATACTGGATATTAAGCTCTGAAAGACATCCGAGTCAACCCTTCGCCTAACCGTCCCTATTAAATCAATTGCCCTACCTAATATTTCATCACTCTTCTTTAAGTATTCTATTTCTCTTTCTCCATATTTAAAATAGGTCATACCTTCACCTCTCACCATTAGTTATATATTAAATATATCTGAAATATCTTGGTCTGAAATTTGGCGTTTGCTTTTCTTTTCTGCATTTTCAAGGATATCCCCTAGCTTTTTCTCTATAGATTTTTTTACCAATTCCATACCATCTAAATCCCTTAATGTAAAAAAGAGCATAGGATCTTTATCTAATCTTGTTCCTATACCATAGAGTACTGCTGCTACATGCTTACACATATAAGCCCAATCTGGACAAGAACAATTAAAATGAATTTCTTTTGGAGATGGGAATAAACCATATTCTTGCTCTAAAAATAGTATTTCTAATTCCTTTGGAAACTTCCCCTCTATTAGTTTTTCCAAACTTTCTATTCTGTTATTGCACATGATGATTATTTGGTCCCATTTATCTCGACTCAGGGTATTTATTTGAATAATAACCTCATAGGGTTTTGCTCTAGTTCCTTGTACTAGAGCTACCACTTGCCCTTTAGATATCTTTAAATCAAGTACTGCACCCTGGCGAACATATGTCTTTCCCCTTCCTATTCTATTGTCGTAATCTGCATAACTCTCTAAGTTTTTATTCCAAGCCTTTCCCCACCATGATTTTACTAATGTTCTTCCTTCAATGGCCACAGGCTCTATATTTGGATTTTTCTTAGCTAGCTTTTTAAGTGACTTTTCTATCCTTTCCTTCCTTTCTGCTGCTGACACATATTTAGGATAGCCCATATTAATCCCCTCCTAGTGAAAATAACTGTAATAGTTCTTTATTATCTAGTTCTGTAATCCATTGTTCTCCACTGGTACTTAAAATATCTTTTGCTAATTTTTGTTTCTTTTCTATCATTTGGTCAATTTTTTCCTCTATTGTCCCCTTGGTAATGAATTTATGTACCATTACATTTTTTGTCTGACCTATTCGAAATGCCCTATCTGTGGCTTGGTTTTCCACAGCAGGATTCCACCAACGGTCAAAATGAATAACATGGTTGGCACCAATTAAATTAAGTCCCACTCCCCCTGCTTTTAGGGATAGAACCATATAGGGTATATAGCTATCTCCGTTAAATTCTTCTACCATTTGAGTTCTTTTTTTTACAGGGGTGGTCCCATGAAGTATTAGACCCTCATTATGGAAAATTCCCTTTAAAAAGTCTGAAATTGGTTCAGTCATCTCCTTAAACTGAGTAAATATAAGAACCTTTTCCCGTTTTTCATATATGGTTTCACATATTAATCCTAGTTGTTTAAACTTACCACTATGATCCGCCTTATATTCCTCCTTGCCAAGATATTGGTCTGGGTGATTGCATATTTGTTTAAATTTCATAATGCTTGATAAGACAAGTCCCTTCCTTTGTATCCCCTCTGCTTTAATTAATTGATGGCTAATCTTATCAAGAAGTTTTTGATAAAGCCCTATTTGTCTCTTTGTAAGAGAAGGATATTCATTTATCTCCAGCTTATCTGGTAAATCAGATATAATGGTTTTATCTGTTTTTAATCTCCTTAAAATAAAGGGCTGTATCATTTTTCTAAGCTTTCCATAAACAAAGGCATTATCTCCAATATCCTTTGTAAACTTTGTAAATTCCTTTCCAGTTCCCAATAGTCCTTTATTTAAGAAATCAAATAAGGACCATAAGTCACTTAAACGGTTTTCAATAGGAGTTCCTGTCATAGCTATTTTCATCTTGGCTTGAATTTCTTTTATACGCTTTGTTTGCTTTGTTCCTGGATTTTTAATTGCCTGTGCCTCATCTAAAATTATAATATCCCACTTTATACTTTTGAGTTCTTCTAAACGGGATACCATACCATAGCTAGTAATATATAGAAATGATGAATTACTGATTATGATTTCTTTTTGCCCCTTTACAGCACTTTTATGTAAGATCTCATAGTTTAAGTCTGGAGCAAACCTTTCTACTTCTTTTTGCCAGTTTCCAATTAATGATGCAGGTAAAATTAATAGGGTTTTTCCTCCATGTTTTACCCTCACATATTCTAAAAATCCAATTACTTGGACAGTTTTGCCTAATCCCATATCATCTGCCAAACAAGCCCCTAAACCCATTTGAGACATCATATATAGCCAATTATATCCAACCTTTTGATAATTTCTAAAAGTTACATTAAGGGATGGAACAAGATCTATTTCCTGAACAAGCCCAGGATTAATTAAGTCCTTAATTTTCTCCCTTAACCATTGTCCATTTGTGATTTTAATCTCCACATCCTCAGTGGAAATATTTAAGGACTTATCAATATTTAGTTCCATTCTCATGGCTTCTCCAAGGGTTATTGGTTCATTTTTTGCCAATTCCTTAGCCTTAGTAAAGGCATCTAATACTGTTCCTAATTTTTCTTTATTTATCTCTACCCATTTGCCTTTATATTGGACTAGCCCTTCTGCCATATTAAGAAATTCCCTAAGCTCTTTCTCTGACAAACTTTCTTCACCCATAGTAAGTTGGGGGGAAAAGTCCATAATTGCATCTAAACCTACAGTGGAAGGTTGTTTTTCCCCAACACTTATAGAAATATTAATTCTATTGTTCTTCTTTCTCCACCAATCTGGTATTCTACACATAATACCAGCACTTTCATATAATGTTATCTCTGTAAGAAACATATAGGCTTCTTCAATAGTAAATTTGAGGGGGTAAAATAATTCTCCCCCTTCCATCAACTGTGAAATAAGTCTACTTTCCTCCCCTACCCTTGTTATGGTGGCTAAAAGGGAAAGAAGCCCCTTTTGATCATCTTTAAATTCTATAAGAGCATTCTTTAAGGGTGTATGAATCGCTTTTTTGCTTTTGGGTGGTTTTGTAGAATAAGTAGCCATAAAAGCAAAGGGATACTCTTCATCTTTATTTTCTACCAAATGAAAGAATACCCTCCCTACTATATTTATATTTGAATTGTATTCTGCAAAATATTTAGCCACAGTATCTTTGTAATTTTTAATTTCTTCCCTGAATATATCTAATAGTCTTGCCCAGAGTGAATTAATCCAAATAATATTTACATATTCCATCCCTATTGCAAAGGGTAGGTCTTCTATTAGGCTACTGACCTCATCTTCATCTAATTCTATTTCAATAGCTTCCCGTGCAAATTCTATGTCCGGTTGTTTTGATAATCTACTTATTAACATGTCAGAAATACTATATAGATATTTAACAGAAGGGGAAAACCACTCCTGCTCTATTAAAAATCCTAAATGGAATAATGCCCTATACTTATCTTCTTTAAATCGAAGCATCCATTCTTTTAGATCATCTTCTTTATTTATATCTGAAATATCTGTCTGTTCATATGGTATGATTTCTACCATAAAACCCTCTTGCTTAAAATATGCGTTTAATTCTTTTTTTACCGATTTCTTTTCCATTAGTATTTTACACCCCATAATGATTAATAGACCATTTTTACAAAGACTTATAATAATATTGTAATTTTTATTTGTTTTTATAATATTATCATATTTAAAATTAAATAAGAAATTTATTACTAAATCAGGTAAAAAAATAGACCAAGGTTCAGATTCCATTCCCTTGGTCTTCTATATCAAATCACCAGCCACACCGTCCCCATGGTTGGGATGTGAAGCACCCTATCAAAGGATAGGATGCATTTATTTTTTAAAGTAAGTTACCTGCTGCCTTCACCGTTACCTTAGTTGCACTACCAGGTAAATATGCCAAGGGTACATCTTCCACATTAACTATTTCTATTGTTTCTGGATTAGCACCTGCACTTATTGCTTCATCAATTGCCATTTTCTTAGCCAGTTCTATTGTCTGCTCTCTGCCTAATTCATCTAGAGAAAAGACTTTTTCAATCTGACCACTTGCCTGGGCTATTGCCGCCCCTATAGCATTAGCCACCCCACCATTTTCATGTTTTACCACTTCCGCCGCCCCTTTAAGTGATTCCGGGAGAATTATGCTTCCTCCCCCTACTAATATTACAGGAACAGGATCTGAACTGGTTTTAATCTTATCTATTTCTGTCTCTACCATTTCAGTATAACTATTATAAATGCTTTTCATTAGCCCCTTATCTAAATGGGCTACCAATGAGCTATCCCCTACATTAACACCAGTCACTGCCACCGCTACATCTGTTGCCGTTAATACATCCCCACCAAAGACCAGGGCCTTTGTGTCTATTTCATAGCCTACACTTTCAGGACCTATCTTATATTCACCGGTTTCTTGGTTTAAATGAATGATAGTTCCTCCCCCTAATCCAATGGAAGTTATATCCGGCATTCTAAAATTAGTCCTTACTCCCCCGATTTCCACCGCTAGAGAAGACTCCCTTGGGAAACCATTGGCTAAAATAGCCAGGTCAGTGGTAGTGCCACCCACATCTACTGTAATAGCATTTTGTTTTTGTCCCAGATAGGATGCACCCCTTAAACTATTGGTTGGCCCACAGGCTATGGTAAATATCGGATATCTTACGGTATATTCTATAGACATAAGGGTACCATCATTTTGACAGAAAAACACCTTAGCATCTATCTTCTTTTCCTTTAAGGCATTTACAAAGCCATCGGAAGTTGCCTTTGCCACATTTATAACGCTGGCGTTTAAAATGGTAGCATTTTCCCTTTCTAGCAATCCAATACTTCCTATTTCATTGGACAGGGAAAAATGAACATCCTCTCCTAATACTTCCCTTAAGATTTCCTCTGCCCTTATTTCATGTTCCTTTGAGACAGGGGAAAATACTGATGTAATTGCGACAGAATCAACCTTTCCCTTTAACTCCTCACCAATTTCATATAATCTATCTTCATTTAATTTTGCTATTTGGCTACCATCAAATTCATGTCCCCCTTCCACAAGGTAAACATGTTTTCCCACCACTTCCTTTAATCCCTCTGGCATTCCAGCCAAAGGTTTTATTGCCAAGGTTGCCGGTGCCCCAATCCTGATAATGGCTATATTATTTAAACCCTTTCTTTCCACAATGGCATTGGTGCAATGGGTAGTTCCCAACATGGCATAATCTATTTTATCCTTATCTACATCTACTCCCTCCAATAGGTCATTTAATGCCTTATAAATACCTGAGCTTACATCCCTAGTTGTGGGGGTTTTTAAAGAATATAAAATATTTGCATCCTGGTCCAGTAGAACAGCATCTGTATTTGTTCCACCCACATCAATTCCTATTCTATAACTTTTCACCATAATTACCTCCCAGCCTTTTGCAATTCCTCTATGGGAATATAGTCTGTATCATATTTAAAATATCTTGGACCTACCAATTCAATACCCCCGGGGGTACGCCACATTGGGTCACAGGGCATACCAATTATAATACACCTTGCTCCGTAGCGTATTCCCTCTGTGGTAATAGGGTGGCCAGTCTCCGCATCTAAAACAGCTATTAAATCGGGAGTCATACATAAGGGTTTACCATTGGAAGTAGCCATAAGGTGTTCATTTTGAAAACTTAGGGTACACTTTTCCCCAGTGTTTTCATTGAGCCCCTCAATATGGGCCTCTCCCCTTGCAAAACCACCTAGGGTTTTTCTTTCAATATCTACAACCTTACCATTAAATAATTGGTAGCCATTTAGTAGCTTCAATAATTCTAGAATAGGATTGGTATTATTAGCTCTGCCTTTAGTAATAATTTCTCCAATTTCCTGCTCCAAAGTCAAGGATCCTTTAACAGAATAATCTTTAACTTCCTTACCAGACATAGGATAAATAGCTATCATTACCGACCCGCCCATTGCCACTGTGGCAGTTCGGGCAAGCTTTTCTGTCCAAAAGCCATCAATAGTTTCAAAGAGGGCACTATTACCCTTTTCATCAGATAATACTAAAGGAGTAGGCTGGACTCCATTTATATAAAAGGTAACCATTTGTAGTTCAGGAAAGGCCCTTCCCATTCCATCCACATCTACTACTGGTAGTCCTAACTCCGCAGCCAGGGCTAAGGGAAGGAGGGAATTCACCCCACCAGCTTCTATAGGCATGGTGGCCTTTATCTTTTGCCCTAAGGTCTTTTCTAAAGCCTTAAAGGAGGCTATTGCCTCCCTTCCACTGGGGATTTTCTCCACCATTACAGTCGGTGCCCCCATCATAGCTGACGGTACAATAAGGTCATCATCCTCTATTTCATCCACATCTATAAGTTTTATGGGACCATATTCTTCTACTGCTTGGATGGCCATAAGCTTCCCTATAAAGGGGTCCCCCCCGCCACCAGTGCCTAATAATGCTGCACCAATGGCTATATTTTCAATCTCTTCCTTGCCTATTAAGCGCATTACTTTTCCTCCTCTAGAATAGAATTCTTAACCCAGAATTTATTAATTGCTATTTGTATAATAAAGGCCACTACAAAGGAATCCAGTCCTGAGGTACCAGTTATATTAAAAGCGCCAATACCTACAGGAGCAGGGGTAGTTAAAAATGCTACAAGTGAAGATAGACCCCAATTAATTAGACTTGTCCACCTAACATTCTTAATTCTATCAATATTATCAAAGTTATAAGATTTTTGATTCATAAAATAGTCTGCTGCGTATATACCACCTACAGGTGGAATAAGTACACTTAAGAAACTCAAAAATGATATAAAGTTATTATAAATTCCGGCTATTGCTAGAATAGTACCCACTGCACCTGCACCTAAGGTAAGGATATACTTTGGCACCCTGGTGAATATAATGGAAAAATTCAATGAAGCCGAATATATATTGGTATTATTAGTTGTCCACTGGGCTAAGATTAAAACCACCATAGCACCAGTTCCCCAACCAATTCCTATTAAGATAGATATAATATCACTTTCTCCAGTAGCCTTAGCAAGAATTGCTGAAAGACCAAGAACCACTACAGTCCCTACAAAATATCCAAAGGAAGATGATAAAATAGCATCCTTTGTGGTCCGGGCATATCTAGAATAATCAGGTCCGATAATAACTCCAACTGCTAAAGACCCAATTACCATAGATATTGCGCCACCTAAAGGAATGGGTGTCCCTGCCACTGGTGTATTCATTAATTCCCCTAGGGAGAAATCCTTGGTAACTATGTACAAGGACCCAAAAAGCAAAACAGCCAATAAGGGTACTGCTGCTACACTAAGCTTTTCTATAGCCTTATAACCAAACATAGTAGTTAAGGTCATAAGTATTCCACCAAAAATAACCATAATTTTTGGATTAACTGTAATCCCGAAAACATTATGAACTACTTGGGCTAGGGTAACACCAAATAAGTCTAGTTGGACACCAAACCAACCAAACAATGCTATAGCCGTTACCACCGATACTGCCATGGCACCCTTTTTACCCAATGAATAGGAAGATACTAAGGACATAGTTAGACCTGTTCTAGCACCAACTACGCAACATATACTACTTAGGATAGCCAAAACCAAAGAACCTATTACAGTACTAATCATTGCATCCTTTAGAGGCATTCCTCCTCCTAGGGCCCCTCCCAGAGCGGTAGCAGATAGGGAAATAACTCCTCCTATCCATACCAAACCTATGGTGAACCAGCCTTGCCTTTCCTCCATAGGGACAGATTGTTTCTCATAGTCCTTAACGATAGACCGTTCTTCCACTAAAACTTCTTCCATTACCTTTACCGATGACATAAAATACCCCCATTCAAAGTTTTCTGACAACTGAAAAGTTTTTATCTTTTATGATACTTTAGGCTGTAACCACTGTCAACACTTATTTTCATGTAATCGGTTGAAACTTTTATGTAATCGGTTAAGGTGTTTCATAAGCAATAATTAAAGTTCTTTCCTTATCTAAAATCAAAAAGGGAATCATTTAAGATCCCCTCTTAACATTATAATTCTATATTTATTTTCTGATATCTTTGTATATCCCTTATTATCTAATTCAGATTCCACATCCTCATAATTAATTTCCCGGCTTAATTCATATGCTAATTCCATAGCATCTTTACCTAAATATGTAGAATCCAAGGTGGTTTCTGATGTGACATTTGTCTTAGCTGACATAACAAATAAGGGCATAAAAGTAACAGCGATGACTCCTATTATTGCTATAGCAATTAGAATTTCTATTAAGGTAAATCCATCATTAAACCTTCCCGCTGCTTTCATTTCCATACCCCCCTAAAAGCAAAACCTTGGAATAAAACTTGACTTATTATAACATAAATCTACAATAAATAGCATTATTATATATATCCATTACCTATTATTTCAACCATAGAATAAGCAGAAATATAGCCATCCTCTCTCCTCTCTTGTTTTACTATCACAATAAAATACTATTATTTCAAAATTATAAAAGGACAGGTTTCCTGTCCTTTTATAATTCTCCTGCATATATTAATAGGTATTCTCCTGCTTTAAATGCAAAAATCTTTTCTATCTCATTATCTAGAATATTTGTTATATCACCTTCTAAGGTAACCTTTGCACTAATACTACAATTGGAACTCAATATCCTAGGAACCGGCATGAGTTCACAGGGGATATTTTCTTTCTTACATTTTCTTTGGAATTTTATTGCCCCTGAATGGGTATAAAATAATATCATATATTCCATAATTATTTACTTGCCTCAATTATAAAAAGGTCTTCTTGGTCCCTAATTGTAACTGAATACCCCGAATGCTTAAGAAAGCTTTCTACATTTTCCCTTGCCACATTATTATCCACTATAACTTCTATTCCTTCAGGGCTATTTTCTATTGCTTTTTTTGTCATCAATACCGGTTGGGGACAGCTCATTCCAGATGTATCTATTTTATCCACATTATCCACCCCTTATATTATTTTTTCACTGATAATTCTGAATTACTATAAGAAATTATCCACAGAAATATAAAGCAGATTATTACAGCCACCTGGCCATTGAAAGTAACTCCTTCTCCACTGGAAGCTAAACCAAAGTTATGGGCTATTCCAGCCCCCATAATCATACCCATTATAGATATTACTGAATCTATATTCCCCTCCCCGGATAAGATAAGTTGTCTAAGGGGGCAGCCCCCTAATAATACTGATCCCCAGCCTACTAATGCCATCCCTAGAAAGTTCCATAGTCCGTTTGTATGGGCTATAGGCTGGTTGGCAAATCCTAAATTAAAGAATCCGAAAACCATATTTCCGATAAAGCTAAATACTATTATAGAGATAAATCCCATCAATAGGTGGGAATTTTTAAATAACATCATATCCCTAGTCCCACCTACCATACATAGTCTGGTCTTTTGAGCTAATACCCCTACTATAAGACCAGCTATTAGTGATATGGCTATGGGCGCCCTTAAAGATCCTGGTCCGCCTTCACTAAAGAATATAAAAGCCGGCCCAGCTATAAGTAATACTAGCAGTCCTATATTGACCCCTGGGAAAACATAGCCCTCTATTTTAGTCACTTTATAGTTTCTCTTTAAATTAAAGCCTTTGTCTAAGAATTTAACACCTATCCATATTCCAAATATAAATCCTGCTATTCCCAAAAGTGCATTTAAATCTCCCCCACCTAATCTAAGTACCATTCTTAGGGGACAACCTAAAAATATTAATGCACCTATCATCACCACTATACCTAACATAAATCTAATAAATGGTGAAGACCCTCCCCTTGATTGAAATTCCTTATTTTTCAGGGCTATTAAAAATGCACCTAATACTAATCCTACAATTTCTGGTCTTATGTATTGAACTACCTCTGCCCTATGAAGTCCTATACCACCAGCTATATCCCTTAGGAAACAGGCTATACAAAAACCCATGTTGGCAGGATTTCCAAAGTATACTAATAATACAGATATGATTCCTACTAGACCACCTACAATAATAATTGACTTTTTATTACCCATATTGTCCTCCTTATCTCTGTTTAATAATATTTTAACAAGCCAGATTTTTAAAGTACAATAGTTTTAATTAATAGGAGGTAGACCTCTAATAAGCATAGGCTATAGTTATTGAGTAATCTTCTTTAAACTTATATAATAGTTATATAGTTATGATTTTTTAAACTTTTGTTAAGGTGAGGTAATATTATGGATTATGTATATTTAGATAATGGTGCTACTTCCTATCCTAAAGCTCCGGGAGTAGCAGAGAGTATGACAGATTTTATTTTGAATATCGGTGTTAATGTAGGACGGGGTGCCTATAATAGTTCTTATAAAGCAGAAAATACTGTCTATGAAACCCGAGAGCTTCTATGCAATCTTTTTAGATTTAATAAGCCAGAAAATATTATCTTCACAAAGAATATAACTGAAAGCATGAATGTATTAATAAAGGGTTTACTAAAGGAAGGAGACCATGTTTTAGTATCCTCTATGGAGCATAATGCTATCATGCGACCATTAAACTCCCTTGGCAATAAAATCAGCTATACGAAGGTTTTAGCTAATAATCTAGGTGAAATTAATATAAAAGATGTAAAGTCCTCTATAAGACCTGATACAAAGGCTATAATAATGACTCACGGTTCAAACGTATGCGGTACTATTTTAGATTTAGAAAAGGTAGGCCAATTATGCAAGGAAAATAACTTATACTTTATAATAGATGCTGCCCAGACGGCAGGGTTTTTAGATATGAATTTTGAAAGATTAAATGCTCATGCTATTGGTTTTACCGGTCATAAGAGTTTATTAGGACCCCAAGGTATAGGAGGTTTTATAATCAATGATAGATTGGCAGATGAATTAAATAGCTTTATAGAAGGAGGAACAGGTAGCCTTTCAGATTCCGAAATCCAGCCAGAATATCTGCCGGATAAATTTGAAGCAGGAACTTTAAATATTCCAGGAATCTATGGATTAAATGCCTCTTTGAAATATTTATTAGATTATGGGGTAGAAAATATTCGTAAAAAAGAAATAGACCTTATGGATAGGTTTTTAGAGGGTCTATTAAATATTAAGAATATAAAACTCATTGGCAAGAAAAGGTCCCAAGGGAGAACAGGTATAATCTCTATAGATTTTCCTGGAGATGATAATGGTATGATAGCCCACAGACTTAGTAAGGACTTTAATATTATGACCCGAAGTGGACTCCACTGTGCCCCTTCTGCCCATAAAAGCTTAGGGACTTTTCCAAAGGGAACCATAAGATTTTCCTTAAGCCATTTTACTACAAGCAAGGAAATTGATTATACTCTAGATTCCATATATAAGTTAGCAAATAAATAATGTCTTTCTTAAGGGGGGATGATTTTGGAATTTAACCAATTAGAAAGTTTTATATCAGTTGTAAAACATAGAAGTTTTTCTAAGGCTGCCCGGGAGCTTTTTTTGACCCAGCCTTCTATTAGTAATAATATTCAAAATCTTGAGAGGGAATTAGATGCTATCCTGCTGGATAGAAAAGGCAAAACAATAGCATTAACGGATTCAGGAAAGATTTTTTATAAATATGCCCTAGAGTTAATAAATACCCGGCAGCAGGCAATTCACTCTATCAGTGATCACTTGGATAAAATTGAAGGCAGGATAGAATTAAAGGCTAGCTCTATTCCAGAACAATATATTTTACCATATATAATTAATGACTTTACTAAGATATATCCTAAGGTCACCTTTTCTATTACCCATACTAATTCTATGGATATAATTGATGATATTTTAAAGGGTAAGGAAATCTTTGGAATAGTGGGCATAAAGAAGCCTTCAAATATGCTAGATTATATTAACTTTTATAAAGATGTCCTAGTACTAGCTACTCCTTATGACAAGGATTATCCAATAGTTTTTCCTAATACTATAGATATAGACTTGCTATTTTCCCAGGACTTTATTTTTAGAAAAGAAGGCTCTGGTACTAGATTATTTATGGAAGAGAGCCTAGCTAAAAAAAATATCAGTATAGAGGACTTAAATATCATATCTACTATTGATAGTAATGAAATGATTAAGAAGATGATTGAGTTATCATTAGGGGTTAGTTTTATTTCTAAAATAGCTATAAGAGACCAGGAAAAATTAAAACTTATTAAATCCTTTAGGGTCAAGGATTTAGATTTAACCCGAGACTTTTATTTTGTCTATAATAAAAACCGAACCCTGTCTCCATTGGTGGAGACCTTTAAAGACTTTTTAGGAAGGTAGAAAGGCTTGGAAGAATAATAGATCCTCCTTAGGGACTAGACCAC
>CAYMVC010000006.1:0-310 GCA_964393755.1 uncultured Eubacteriaceae bacterium
TTCTTGTGATGACATTGATCTTCTAGTTCTATATCCTAATATATAATTAATAGTCTTCGGTGGATGTCTATAAAACAAGTATCCTAAAATTATCATCATTAATGGTATTATAATATCAAATAACCAATATAAATCATTCATCTTGTTTCTCCCCTTTTATAAACCTAGGTTTATATTTTACATCTATTTATATAGCTATTAGGTTTAATTCTTGATTCGTTGCCTTATTAATTGCTTGATTACTTATAATTAAACAATTAAAATTATAAAATTGCTTAATTCTTCTCAATCTCTACCTTTATTTCAGGCT
>CAYMVC010000006.1:320-19777 GCA_964393755.1 uncultured Eubacteriaceae bacterium
TGTAACATTTATTAATTTATCTTTCTAATTCCACCCTATCATCTAACTTTATATCTTTATTTACCTTATCAGCCTTTTCTTTGGCATCTTTAATTTTTTTACTTAATGGTAACTTTTCAATATTTTCTTCCTTAATTCTATCTAAATCAACTTCCCCATCATAAAGACTTATCTTTAAGTTGTTTTCCCTATTCCTTTGTAGTAGTAATAATTCTGATTCTATATTTGATATTAAATCATGGGCTGTCTTTTGTATAGTATCTAGTGAAGATTTAAGTTGTGTTAATTCCTTATCTTTACTCCATCCTACTACATATCCAAAGCTATAGCTTGAAGTATCAATTCCTAAAATATTAGATACAACATAGGCTATACTTTCAGCTTCTACTTCCCTAGTAGAACTATCCTTTTCTTTGTTTTTAATATCAGAATGAAGAATTGAATGAGCTATTTCATGTATGGTGGTCTTGATTATCTGTGCTTCCCCTAAACCTTCTTTAATAGCTATTCTTTTGTTGATTGGGTCACAATATCCGTTGGCACCAGATTTTATATCCTCATATTCAATAGGAAATTCAGACACATTTTTAAGGACTAAAAATAAATCATCAAACCCTTTAACTTCATCAGTTAGTTTTGTTGCTAATTCTGGTAAAGGATCTCCATTGGTTTGAGATACATCAAATACATAAACTACTCTAAAATAATTTTGAGTTATTTCCTTTTGTTCTTTTTCCTTTGTACCATCAGAATTTAATATAGGTTTATTTGTATTAGGATCAATTTTATCAACTTCTATAGTTTTTTTATAAGGAGCAGGAGCTAAAATAGCAATTCCTTTCTCACCCTTACTTACAAATCTCTTAAAGTTGTTTTTCCAAGAATTAAATCCAGCAACCTTTGTAGCATCTGGTTTTTGTAATAAAATCAGCCCTATATTATTAGAACTATAATTATGAAATTTACTCATAACATCTAGATAGTCTTTATATTTATCACTATTATATAAGTCTTTAATTCCTGCTTCTAATTGTTTAGTAAGTTCTTGAACCTTATCCTCTTTCATCTTAACCACCTCTACTCTTAGAAATCATGGCTTCTTCTTATCTTCTCTTATGTATTTGTAAATAGTCGAAGTAGCCCATCCAGTTTTTTCACTTATTTCCTCAATAGAATATCTTCCTTTTTTATATAGTCTTAAAACTTCTTTAACTTCATTATCAGGTTTTCCAGGCCTTCCCCCTGCCCTACCTTCTGATTTAGCAGTTTCTATTCCTATCTTAGTTATTTCTTGTAATACACTTCTTTCCATATCACCTAAAATACACATCAGGTAAAGGAAATATCTCCCTATATTTGTGGTAGTGTCTATATTATCTTTTATAACTATCAGATTTATTTTTTTAAGAGAAAAATGTTCTGCCAGTTCTTGTAGCCCCTTTATTGTTTTTCCAAACCTATCTAACTCATAAACTACTAATGTATCCCCTGTTCTTAGTTTTTCAATTAGTTCATCTAATTTTGTATTTTTAGATTTCTTATTATATGAATATTCTATATGGATTTCATCAACACCATAGCTTTCAAGTGCATCTATTTGAAAATCAATGTCGTTTTCCTCTTTACTTTCCCTTACATATCCAAATTTCAAAATAGCACCACCTTTAGTTTCACTTTATTTCCTTTACAAATTTTGTTTCCTTATCCCCACCAAAGATTAAGTCCTTCTCGATAAATATTAAATATATCTTTTTTTCTTTTTCTTCTATTTTATATTTTATTCCCTTCTCTTTATCAAATAAGGTTTTAAATGTTAAAACATCCTCTTCAACTTTCCATGTACCTTCTTTATCGTAATAATGAGTAGACTCATATTCTCCATTTTCTTTTAAGGTAAGAGTATCTCTATCTTTATCAATCCAAGTTCCTACAAGTATATTATCTTCTTTTTTACTGCAAGCCATTACAGTAAATAACTGAAGTGTTATAAGTAAAAAAATTAATAGCTTTTTCATGGTTTTCCCCCCAATTTAACTTTTTATTTCTCTTAATAAAGCCAATACCTCTGATATAGGCATATCTATTTCCTTTATTACACCTTTAATTTCTAAAACTTTGATTTCTTCAATTTCTTCCTCTAATTTTTTTATCTTCTCTTCATCTTTTTTAATTCGAATCTTTAATTTTTCTATCTGTTCTTGTTTTGCTAATATCTTCTTCTCCATCTTTATCCTCCTATAAAAAGTTTATTGGATTTATTAACTTTCCGTTTATTCTCACTTCTAAGTGTAGATGGGGACCTGTTGATCTTCCAGTATTACCTACCCTTCCTATATAATCTCCACCTAATATAGATTGCCCCTTTGTAACTTCAAGAGAGCTACAGTGTGCATATAGAGTAATCATTCCACCACCATGATCTATAATTACACAATTTCCATATCCACCATTTACGCCTGCAAAAATAACTACTCCATCTTGAACAGCATATATAGGACTTCTATCATTTCCTGCTATATCTAAACCGCTATGAAATTTTCTTTCATTAGTTATAGGATCTATCCGATATCCGAAATGTGAACTAATATATCCCACTCCATTTGTAGGATGTATAAACTTACCACCATATTCTTCTATTTCTTCTGGTGTTAAGCTAGGCATACTAGGATAATAAAGTTCATTTGTTACTACTAAATCAGGATACATTTCTGTTAAGTCAGCCAAAGATAATGTTATAGCCCACTCTTTATTGGTTTCATCATAGTTTAAAGCATCAATAACATCTTCAATAGAAAAATTTATTAAATCTACTATTATTCTCTTTTTTTCTACTACAAAATCTACATACTCTTCAAGTTCTGAATCATAGTAAGATTCAACTTCTTCATAAATTTCAACTTCTGTATATAATGAATAAAACATTTCATATATATCTTTTGCAAGGGGCATATCCTTAAATCCAATATCCTGTTGAGTTTCCACAGCTAATATTGCTAACACATCCTTTAGCTGAACAAGTACCATATCATCATTTAGGATTAATACATCATCATAATAACTGTAATAGCCTTGAATAGTAGAGTTTATTTCTTCATTCCAGGTATTAATATTATTTTGAAGTTCTTCTATAAATTCCACTTCTGCTATGGGATATGATGCTATTGCTGTTGAAGTTGGAAAAATCGCAGTCACAGTAGATACTATTATTAATATTAAGGCCAAAGGAATCATTATGCTGATAATTCCCTTTAATACCATTGGGTTAGATAGAATTTTAAAGAACTTACTAAATTCATAAGCTACCCTTTCTGTAGCCTTTTTTCCTATTTGATAAGTTCTTTTAGCTGTTTTTGCAGTAGCCTTTGTAGTACCATAAACACCTTTTACAACTCTAGTTCCTAGAACAGTAGCATCCTTAGTTTGAATAGCAGTTCTTATTCCTAAATCTTGATTTTCTTGTAATTCAAAGTTAGTCACACTGGTTTTTATAAAGCCTTTTCTATCTATTAATAATCTTCCAGCTTGAATAGCTTTATCCTTGGTATTTACTACAGTTTGAAGACCAAAGTCATCACTATTTCCACCTTTAAAATTAATAATAGCATCCTTAGTTGACCTAGTTAATGTAGATTTTAAATTTATATTATCTATTTTTTCTTTTTTAAAAAGATTAATAGCTTTAACACTCGTATACCTTCCTAAGTTTCCACCTAATTTTAAAGTTTTTTCACCAGATATAATTCCTGACTTTGATAAATTAATTGAAAAGTTTTCATCACCATCACCCATATTTTCAGCAAACCTACTTCTTATATATCTATTTTCTAGGGTTCTGGTAGTAAGATTTTTTTCAATAATTCCATCAGGTCTTATGGTTCTTTCTTCATTCCTTCCTTCAAAATTGCCTCTTCTTTTTTCTTTCTTTCCTCTATCCTTTAGAAGATTAGTACCATCTCTATCAATAAGTTTGGATATATTGTTATCTTCATGTCTATTCTCATAATAAATCATATCCTTTGACTTTAATTTTCTTAATATAAAGGAACTGGCCTTTCCTGTAGATATGAAATCTGTGTCATATTTTCCGTGATTTTTCCCATAATTTGCTATATTTTCAGGAGTTGGTTGTGTATTTTCTTCATGTATTTTATAAGAGGGAATTTTACTATCTTTATTTCTATAGGAAGTTACCCTATCTATATTTGATTTTTCATTATTTAATAATGATTTGATTTTTTGCTCAGTAAAATTAATACTTTCAGAGGAATCAGTAGTATTTTTATGGCTATATCTACTTTCTCTATATCTTATATTTTCTGTATTACTTTTATCTTCAGAAATATTTAGTCTTGTTTCTTCATTCAATGTATATTTTTTGGTATCTGATTCTCCATAAGACTTAACCCTATCTATTTCTTCTTTATTATAGTCTGGTTTTTGGCTTTTCTTTTCCTTATAATTATTTCTATAAGAAATTTCTTCATTTTTATTGTATTTTATTTCATCATATTTTCCACTATGAATTTCTCTACTTTTATAGTTATTACTTTTTAATTCTCTACTAATATTTTCAGGTGTTTTTATAGTAACTTCTTTCCTATAATCATATCCTTCTTTAATATAGGTTTTCTCAATACCCTTTTTATCTTCTTTTATGACACTATCAATATTACCACCATAATTAGTGGTACTATTTTTAATTATATTATCCTTAGAAGAATTATAGGGCTTTTTCATAACTCTCATCCTTATCTAATCTTATTTCATCAGGTTTCGTAGTCATCATCCTATAAAGGTTCGTATTAGTTGGGAACTTGTCTATAAAAGGTATAATAGAATTCCCACTAAATAATAGTCCCTGCCCTTCATTTGCATTAGTAACATATCCTAGCTGTTCATTTGATATGTTTAAAAGTTGTGCTAATTCTAATCTATCAGTAGTTGCTTGATTCATCATTATTATAAAATCTGAGTTAGATAGCATTCTTCTTGCTAAATCTGAAATAAGAAGATCCTCAACATTTTGGGTAATTCCTGTTGGTATTGCACCCCATTTTCTTGCCCTTTTATATAACTCAAATAAAAAGTTCGCTGAATATTCATTTTGGAATAATAGATAAATCTCATCCATATAAATCCAAGTTCTTTTACCTATGGCTCTATTTTGAGTTATCCTATTCCAAATCTGGTCCAAAACAATTAACATTCCCATGGTTCTTAGCTGTTTTCCAAGGTCTCTTATATCAAAGCATACTAACCTATTATTTATGTCGATATTTGTCGGCTTAGCAAAAACCCCTAGACTTCCCTTTACATATAATTCTAGAGATAAGGCTATGGCTTCTGCTTCCTGTTCAGGTTGCTTTTTTAGTACCTCGTAAAAATCCACCAAAGTTGGTACTGGATATTTCTTAGGATTAGAAAAGTGTGGTGCATAAGTTAATCTTACAGCTCTATCTATTATGGTTTTTTCAGATGCAGTAATTCCATTTCTCCCACCTATTAATAATTCACAAAGAGATAGAATAAACTCAGCCTTAAGAGATAAGGGATCTTCATCATCAGCATAATTCATTGTTATATCCAAAGGATTGATATTTACATTACTTGCCGAAGATACATTTATTACTTCTCCACCAAAACCTTCTACCAGATAGGAATATTCAGATTCTGGATCTATAATCATAACTTCATCATCCGTATTAAGTAAAACATTTACCATTTCTCTTTTCGCAGTAAAAGACTTACCAGATCCTGGAGTTCCTAAAATGAATCCATTGGCATTTTTTAAAGTCTTTCTATCAAAGAAGATTAAATTTCTTGATAAGGCATTAAGTCCATAATACATTCCACCTTTTTGAAATAATTCCTGGGTAGTAAAAGGAATGAATATAGCTGTACTTGCAGTTGTTAATGTCCTTTGAATTTCTACAAAATTATGACCTAAAAGAAGAGTTGAGTTTAATCCTTCTTCCTGTAAATAATCAAGATAGCCTATTTTACAATTATTCTTCCTTGCAGTAGAAAGAATTTGATATACATTTTCATCTAATTCTTCATCTGAATTAGCGGAAGTAAATATTAAAATAGTTGCCTTAAACATCCTTTGATTTTTATTTTGTAAATCATCCAAAAGTTCCTCTGCTTCTGCAAGGGAATATTTTAATTCATAGGGAATCATATCAGAATCATAACCTGATTTTTGAGCTTTCTTTTGTTCATCTATTTTTTGTTGTTCCATAAAAGAAATCTTTTGCTTAACCAGATCAAAGGCCTTGTCCTGTTCCACACTATTAATATGAAGAGTAATAGTCATATTTACAGGAATATCTGATAGTTCAGAAAGTAGCTTGTCCGATAATTCAGGAGGTAAATCCTTTAAGTACATAACTCTTCCTATTTTTTCCCCAAATTCAAAGGTAGATTTATTCCTAAAATCAAAACTATCTGGTACTATAAAGTCCTTAGTTTTTAAATCTGATCTTACAAGATAATCATATTCAAAATTTAATTTATCCGTATCTTTATTTAAAATCCCATGGAGTATTTCAAGTCTTTGAATCCCTGATAATTCTTCTGTATCGCATCCAAGAGATTTAAAATTATTTAATATATCCATTGAAAGTCTACTTAGCAAAGGTTTAGAGGCTTCATAATCTTTTGCCATAGTACCAAATGTTATATATTTTTCCCTAATTACACTATTGTGACCTTCCCTACTTTTTTCATAAAGCATTACATTATATTCATCTCGAAAATCTTTTAAATTATCTTCCTTATTTTTAAGTAGCATCTGATCCCTAAAATCATCTCTGTTTATAACCCTATTATTTATAGTAATCTGGAAAGGAATAGAGGCATCAAAATAATTAAGGAACTGACAATACTTAGAAAAAATATTCTCTTTTTCATCTCTTCTTGCTATTTGATAGTTTATATCTGAAAATTTAATTGTCTTAGTATAATATCCTTCTACAACTTCACAGATACCATCTTCAAACATTCTCTCAAATCTAATACTATCCTGAACGGATTTAGGAGACTTTCTTTTCTTTAGCTTCTTTTTTAGTTCTTTGTTTTGCAACTTTGTATTGTTTTCTAGCTGTCTTAATCTTTCGCTTGATTTCTTTGCCCTTTCTTTTTGTTTCTTTTTTTCTGGTTTCAAAGACTTTAACTTCTCTTGTCTTTCCTTTTCTTCTTTTCCTTTTCCAAGTTTTTTTAGCACCAATTATTTCACCTTCCTTTCCTTCTATTTTTAATATACTTAACCCTGTTTTATAAATTCTCTTATTATTTCCAAGCTTTTGTCTTAAGATTATTACTATATATTTTTCAAAAGTAAAACCATCCTTTTTAAAGAATCCAAAGGCAAAAACAGGCATAGTAATTAAAATTACCACATAGCTGGCAACATCCTTTCCAAAAAACTTAAAGGACAAATAGTAGGATAAAAAACCTATGAGTGTTGCAAATATAAATGAAAATAGTTGCCTTATGGATAAACCAAAAAGTATCTTTTCCTTATATTCCGTTATTTCTTTAGGTACTCTAACTTCAAGGGAAATTTTAATCACCTCCTACATAGCATTGGTAATTGATTTAGACCATCTGCCTGTCATAAATAAAGATGCAACTAAAACTAAAGAATAGAGCATAGCTTCTAATAAAAGTGATGTTAAATCAGATCCGCTGCTTGAAGCCATACTTCCAATTAATGTATGATACATACCTAATACTATAAATATTATTACACCTTGAATTGATACAGCTGCAAAGGATTTTAAAAAGTTTTTTGCTACTCCTGATAATTCAGTATTTGGTAATGTAGCCAAAGGTAAAGGAGCTATGGCCAAGTGAATATATATTTCAAACATTCTACCTATCATAATCACTTGAACAATAATTATGGAAAATTTATATACTATCCATATTATTAATACCTGTGCAGCTACTAAGGTTTGTTGAAGAATCTTTAATCCATCTATATATTCTTCCAATGCTACTGAATCATAATTAATAGAATTCATACCACCTGTAAATATCCCTCCAATACTACCTATTATTTCTGTAGAAATAGCATATATGGCACTCATTATTAAAGGAGTTGAATCTATTACCAATTTTATTAATACAATTTTAAACATAGTTCTAAATACTATTTCAAATCCAAAATGGTTCATTCCCTCTGTTCTAATAGTAATATTATAGATTTCAAGCATAAATAATAAACCTAAAAGAATATAGGCAATAGGCATTACAGCATTATCCATAATAGACATTACTCCATTATATAGAGCTGAATTATATGTTTCTGGTGTCTTAAGTAGTACACTTTCCCCCACTCCAAGTTCTCCCACACCATCTAAAATACTCCTTATCATTCCCATTATAAAATCAGTAATAATAATCACCTCTTTCCTACCTAGTCAAGGGATAATTATGGAGCAACTACACTACTGAATAATGCAGCTGCTGCAATTATTAATCCCCCAACTACTATTTGCCATATACCAGATTGTAAGGCAGGTCCATTTTTATCCTTTAATCCTCCTGCTAAAACAACAGCACCCCAAACTAGCCATAGGCCACCACCAATAATAGCAAATCTAGTTATTAAAGTTAAAACTTGATTTAATAAATCCATGAATATTCCCCTTTCTTTTTTAATTTAGATTTCTCCTATTATCTCTACTTCTTTTACATCTTTAAAAAAGTTTTCAGATTTTCTCATTAATGGATCCTTAATTCTATAAGTATTTTTTTCATCATAATCTGATAGTTCCTTATAGTTTTTGTGTTTTGTTATATCGTATTTTCTTGATAAGAATGGCTCTACCCCCCTTATACTTAAAATACATTCATCTGTTTTTAACAAACCTACTTCTGATGATGTTATCAACTCCCTTCCCAATACCTGCTCATTAATAGAAAAGCTTCCAGATTGCCCTTTACTTTGATTGGTTGTCCTTAAGTCAATTGTAGTCTTACCTACCATTTTAGAGATATATTCTAAGGTGGATTGTTCCTTTCCCCCTAAAAATAACAAGGTATCACAGTTACCAGTTATAGTTTCCCAGGTATCTTTATACAGAGATTTAAGCTGAGCAACATTTTGTAAAATTACACTAACAGAAACTTCTCTACTCCTCATGGTAGCTATATAAGTTTCAAAATTAGGAATCTGCCCTATATTTGCAAATTCATCAAGTAAAAATCTTACATGGAAAGGTAATCTTCCCCCATATTCATTTTCTGCCTTTAAAAACAAAGTATCAAATAATTGCTGATACATTATTGCTGATATAAAGTTAAAGGTTTTATCTGTATCTGGAAGAATGACAAATAAAGCTGTTTTTTCATCTCCTAAAGTATCCATTTCCAAAGTATCTTCTGACAACAGTTCTGTAACTGCTGGAATATTAAAAGCTGATAGCCTAACTCCAACTGATACTAATATAGACTTTGATGTTTTTCCTGCCCCTAACTTAAATAAATCGTATTGTTTAGAAGCAAAGTTATTTGGATTTTCTTCTTTTAGATCTTCAAATAATAAATCAAGGGGAGATTTAAAGTCCTCATTATCTTCCCTTACTTCTGCCAGTCTTAAGAGTTCCATTACTGAACCAATATGCTTGTCCTCTTCCCTAGTTTCAAAAAGAATATATGAAAAAAGGGCTTGTAGAAGTGCTGTTTCCGCTTTCTCCCAGAAGTCCCCAGATGTCTTTGAATATGGTGAATTAGTATTAGTAATAAGGTTATTTACTAATTTTAAAACATCCTTTTCATCCCTTAAGTATGAAAAGAAATTATATTTATCACTTTTATCCATATCTATTAAATTAAAAATCTTTATCTTATACCCTGCATCCTCTAGCATTTTTCCTGTTTCTTTAATCAGTGAACCTTTAGGATCCGTAATTACATAAGAAGTATGTTTTTGCATTAAATTAGGTTTAACAAAAAACCTTGTTTTCCCAGAACCAGACCCTCCAATAACCAATACATTATTATTTCTTAGGGTCTTCCTAGTATCTAAAGATAAATTTTCAGTCTTTGTAAGGATGATATTTTTCTCTTCTATTTTATCAATAAAAGGTTTTATATCCTTTTCTGTTCCCCACTTAGCTGAACCATGTTCCGTTCCAACTAAATAATTATTCCTTCCAAAAGTATTATAAAGATAAATTAAAGCTATTATCATAATTCCTATAATCCCTGAAATAATAGAATACTTATCTAAATAAATTTTAAAAAAGTTAGTTTTAATTTCATTAGGTAATTTGTCTATTGTTAGAAGTGTTTTTGATAGAAAATTTTCGTCAAGGTGTAAAAAACTCTGATAAAGACCTACCGATCTATTGAAAATATAAAAGGCGAAAAAAGATAAAATTAAACTAAAAATAAGTTTACTCCTATTACTTTTCATAATCTATCTCCCTTCAATATCACGAGTTAGATTCTTCTCTTTAATATCCTTATTTATCTCTTTTGATTTTTCCCTATACTTTAATATTATGTCTTTAATATTCATTTTTTTATTTTGCGAAAATTCTTTTGATGTGTAGTTCTTTAGGGCAAGTTCAATAGATGAAATGTCTTTGGCTTTGAAGAAAACCTTATAAGTGTCTTTTTGTGATAAGTCTTGTTTTATAGCATAATCTACCCCATATCTTTTTAATTCCTTCTCCATTCCCTTAAGGTCCTTAGAGGATAAAGGAATATCCTTAAGCTGTAGATTTTGTTTATTTAATTCTCTTAAACTCATTCTTCCTCTTAAGGAATTACTGGTAGAATTTAAATAATATTTCATAGCAGCTTCAATAATATTTAAAGTTCCCTGGACTCCAGTAACAGATATGTAAATAGATTTTTTGCTGAATTCATCAGAAAACATAATAGATCCCTCCTTGTATTTAACCTACAATTTATGTATTTGTAAGATAATACTTCAATTTAATATTTATCTAAATGATTTTTAGGCATCAACTTTTGATGAAATTAGCAATAATTTATTTTTTTAAAAATATTTTTATTTATTTTATTTACATAAATATACCCATTAATATAAAATTTATTGACAAAATTAAAAAATATTATATACTTATAATTAATAAATTAAATAACTTTATAATTAAGTAATATTAATGTTTTAAAATTATTTTTTTAAATCACAGATTTTCAACACTTATTTCCAATTACTTGCAATCAATAAATTAATACAGTATATAATATATAAATTAAATAATATTAATTATAATAAATTAAATAACTATAATTATTAAGCAAAAAGTAAAAAAAGAATAGCCTTCCAAAAAGGAAGACTACTCTCAAATTAGCATATTGCTTATAAAGTGTATAAGTGATACACTTTACTTAATAAAAAAAGTCCCCCGAGGATTTAAAAATATTGGCGTATTTTTAAATTCTTATAAAGGTCATCATTAGCCCCGATACCTAAATAAGTGAGAACTTATCTTTTATTATAGTTTTATTTAGTTATATAACTATAATATCATATTAAGATAAAATTTCAAGCCTATTTAGTATCTTTATATATACTAAATAGGCTATTTTTATATATAGGCTAAGACAAAGGAAAAGGAGTGATCTTAGTAATGGAGAAATTTAAAGATTTATTAAAAGTTGAAGGAATAAATTTTAAAGGTTTTGGAATCATACCTAAATTAATTATGTTTGATAGAAATATTTCTTTAGAGGCAAAAGCAATATATGCTTTCTTCGCCTCTTATGCAGGAAATGGGACAAGTTCTTTTCCAGGTAGGGATTATATCCTAGAACAATTAAAAATGGCAAAGAACACCTATTATGTCCATTATAATCAATTATTAGAGCAAGGATATATAAAAGTTGAAAAAAACAAAACAGAAGATGGATATTTTGCTAATAATATTTATACCTTAGTTTCTAATCCACCTAATATAAAAGATGTTATTGATAAATTTAATATAACTAACGAAAGAGTACGCTTTTCAGGAATTAAGTCCTTAGGTTATGGAATGATTCCAAAGGCTGTAATGATAGATAAAAGATTAAGTCCCAAGGCAAAAGGTATATATGCTTATTTTGCATCTTATACAGGAAGTGGAAATTCATCTTTTCCAAAAAAACAAAATATATTATTTCATTTAGGTATTAATGAAAGTACTTACTATTCTCACTATAAGCAATTAATTGAGTGTAATTATTTAACTACAAAACAAAGAAATGTTAATGGTACTTTTTCTGTTAATGATTATTTCTTAGTAGATAATCCAGATGAGCTACTAGTAGAAAAAAAGAAAGTAGAAGATGAAGAAGACCTTTTAGATAATGATAGTACTTTAGATTTACCGAACTCTAATATTTGCGACATGGATAAAGACATTGAAAACACTGACTTATTACCGAACCCCAAAATTTGCGACATGGATAATAATGAAGATATAGAATCACCGAACCCTAATATTTGCGACATGGATAATGAGGACACGGAAATTAAGGACACGGAGAATTGCGACACTAATAGTAATAGTTCTAATAGTAACAGTTCTAATATAATCATTCCTTCTTTCAATAAAAACAGTAGCAAAGAAAATGAAGGAAAGAATGAACTAGAAAAAACAATAGAAGAAATTGAAAAAGATATTAAAGAAAGTAATGGTATCCCCTATAAATATGCTAAAGATGAAAATCTTATGAGAAAAACATTAAAACATTTAACTCAATATGAATACCATGAAGATATTTATCAAGAAGATACTCTAAAAAATATTTATAATACATCTATTGAGTGTCTGGTTGATATGCTTACAAATAGGAATTATACATATTACAAAGGCAGTAAGTTAAGCTATTCAAAGATTCTTGATATGCTTAATAATATAATAGAGCCAGAAAATATACTTTCTTTAACTTATTTTATGGAATCTTTTGTCGAAAGATATATTCAAATATCTGAGGAATATGAAATAAAATCATATGAGCAACATATGAGATCCTGCATGATTCAATATATGAAGGACTATAAGATTGAATTTGCAGTAAATCTAAATAGGATGATAAAGGATATTTAGACTTTTTTATATATAAGTGAAAGTTATAATTTTAAATACTGTAGCTGATGATGTAATGAATGTTAGCAATAAAATGCGAAGTAAAACTTATCTATAAAAATATGGATAAGTATATGTTTATGGAGGAGAGATCAATGGATAACCTCAAAATTGTAGAATTTAATGATGTTAATTTTGATGAGTATAAGAAATGGGTTAACAAATATATAAATAAGAATGATTGGAATGAGATAAGATTTCAAAATGAGGTAGTTAAACCATTTATAAGCGCCATTTTTCCAAACCTTGATGTTGAAGATGTTTCAACAAAAAGAAACTCACCTAACCATGATTATCATCAATATGGTGGATTATACACAGATAAAGATGGAAAAGAAAAAGTAGCGACACCTGATTTAGTAATAGCTAAAAACTGGAACTGGCTAAATAAAGAGAATGATGTTGAATATTATGCTGTTGTAGAGGTTAAATCACCAGGTCTAAAACAAGCTATCTACTGTAAGGATTATCAAAAATACGATAAAGAGTTAAAAGATGAACTAAAACGACATTTATCTTCAACAAAAAATGATAAGGTAATTTTAACAGATACATTGAAGTGGGAATTCTATAAAAAAGATAGTGGATTAGTTCCAGTAAGAACATTCGAATTATATAATTTTTTTCAAAGGGGTAATTGGGAATGGAAAAAAGGTGAGCAAGTCACTGTGAAAGATGACATTATTAACGAAATATTTGGACATAACATTGAGTATGAATCAGAAACCAGAGAATTTGAGGAACTTAAGGGTTATTTAATAGAATTTCTTGAAAAGCATTCTGATTTATTATAAAAACTATGCAACTAAATAATAGAATAACCATATAATTTTGTTGTTTTATAATTAGAAAATTAGGTAATTTTAAAATATTTTTTTTAATAAATATCATAATTATGGGAGGAATTATTTATGCTTGAAAAGTTTAATGTAATACAGCCTAGAGAAATTTCTTTAAAGGACCATCCAGAATTAAATGAGGCCTGGTTGCAGGAAGTAATAGCAAATAAACCAGAAATCCTTGGATTAGGAGATCTTATTGTAAAAGATAAAGAAAGAATTCAACCCTCTGGTGGTAGATTAGATTTGTTGCTTCAAGATGTAGATTCTTTGAAAAGATATGAAATGGAAATACAACTAGGTAAGACAGATGAATCACATATTATAAGGACTATTGAATACTGGGATATTGAAAGAAAAAGATACCCTCAGTATGAGCATTGTGCTGTTATAGTAGCAGAAGATATAACATCAAGGTTTTTGAATGTGATTAGCTTGTTTAATGGAAGTATTCCATTAATAGCATTAAAAGTAACTGCCTATGAATACGAAGAAAAATATTTTGTTACTTTTAACAAAATATTAGATGAAGTTCAGTTTGGATTAGTAGAAGAGGATGAAGAAGTAAAAGAGGTTACAGACAGAAATTATTGGATTGAGAGAGGAACTAATAAGACTGTATCCATAGCGGATGAAGGGCTGAAATTAATACAGGAAATAAATCCAAATTATGAACTAAAATATAATAAGTTTTATATAGGTTTAGCTAGACAAGGAATTGCAGATAACTTTGTCATATTTAGGCCACAGAAAAAAATTACAAGAATGGAAATAAGGCTACATAAAAGTCAGGAAATAGAAGAATTTATTGAATCTAGTGGTATTGACTTACTAGACTATTTTCCAAGAAATAGAACCTACAGAATTAATCTAAAACCAGGGGATATTGAAAAATATAGGGAACCCTTAATAACTTTATTTAAAAAATCTTTAGATATAGAAGATGAAGATTAGATGAAATATGAAAATTTTCATTATTTAAAATTAAGTAATTTTAATTTTATAATTATAAAAAAATAAGAAACATAGATATTTTACTAGAATCTGATGTAGAATATTTTAACTGGAACTAATAGAAGCAGCTCTTCATTATAAATACGAGCCAATGTATGAAGACTTTACAACACAAAGATAAATTTAAGAAGGAAGGTGTCTGTTGTGGAAATTATAAATAATTTAAGTGAATTAAAGTATACAATTAAAACATTGGAAGATTATCTAACTAATAAAAAAGAACCAGAATATGAATTTGCCTTACAATTAATAAAAAGAGGAACTTGTTTTGTAGTTGTAGAAGAAAATAATAATAATTACAAGTTTTATCCAAGTAGATTTATAGGCTATAAAGGTAATTCAATGGATAATCATTTAAATAATGATAAGAAAGATGGAAGAGATACAAACCCTGCAATTTCAAATATAATTGGACATAAACCCATACCTAATGAATTTTTAAATAATGAATATGTAAAGTACTGTGAAAAACTAGGATTTATAGCAAGGAATAAAGGATCTTTTGGAGTAGAAAGAAAGTTTTGGGAGTTATAATAAAAGGTTAATGAAGATAAATATTTCTGTGTTCAGTAGTAAAAATTATAAACCAATAATTATTTAACATATTGATAAATAGGAATTTGTTAATTAGGCCGAATTATGACTATTTGAAGAAGGATGGTATCATGTATGAATATAAATTTTATGACTTGGAATACAAGATTGTATATGAAAGGGAATCGAGTAGGGAGAAATCAAGAAAAGATAGACTTTGAAAAATATAAAGATATTATTGAGATAATAAAAATTCACGTTAATAAAAAAAATGGGATTGCTATCCTTCAAGAAATTCCATATAAAAGTAATATTACAAGGAAGGAGCATGAATTATTTGTAGAATTAAAAAATGATTTTCCAAAGGATCAATATTCCTTGATTTATAATGTTTCTAATCAAAATCAAATAAAAATGACCGTTGTAATAGCAAAAAATGAAGTTATTCAACACAATAAAGATGGCCTAAATAATAATTGTTGTGTGTCGTTTTTGGTAAACAAAACGGATTTAAATGTATTAGGAGTTCATTCCCATAATGCTTTTGAATTAAGAGAGTGGTTATCTGGAGAGGAGTTATTTAATCCTAATATAATGTTAGGGGATTTTAACTCGGGAAATTATATAAAAGAGAAGAACGACAATAAAATTATGGTGAACAGAAAAAATTATTTAATGCTTACTGAAGGATACATTGATATTTGTCAGGGAGAATATACGCATCATATTTATAAGACTCATATCGATCATATTTTATTGAAAAATAATAATGGATTTCATGAAAAATACAAATACAAAAATGTTAAAGTTGATAGGGAAGTAATATTATCGGATCATTATCCTTTATATTGTGAAATAACGATGTCAAATTAAAATGTAATAGTTCTACAAATTCCAATTTGTAGTGTAGCTAATATACATAAGTTATAATATATTAATTTAAATAAATATTATAACCTTTATTACTTTAAATTAAGTAACTTTAATGATATAATTATAATAAATTAATAAATATTATTTTTTTATAATTCAATAATTAAATAATATTAAAATATAAAAATTAATAAATTAAACAAGGAGGGGGATAATATGAGTAAGATAATTGCAATATGTAACCAGAAGGGTGGAGTAGCAAAGACCACCACCACCTATAATATTGCTACTTTAAGTGCTATGAAAGGTTACAAAACACTAATGATTGATTTAGATAGCCAGGGAAGTTTAACTATTTCCACAGGTGCAGAGCCACTTGATTTTGAAATAAATATAGCTACTTTGTTTGAAGAAATGATAAATAAGAAAAGCAAAAATATGGATGTTAGGAATGCTATTTATCCAGTAGAAGGAATTGAAGATCTTTACCTTATACCTTCAATAATAGATTTAGCAACTAAAGAAGCACTTTTAAATACAGTTACAGCTAAAGAATTAACCTTAAAGAGGATATTAGAAAAGGTAGTAGATGATTATGACTATATATTTATAGATTGTTCTCCATCTCTAGGTAATTTAACTATAAATGCCTTATCTGCATCAGATTATCTTATTATACCAACGGAAGCAGATTACTTATCTTACAGAGGATTAGGGGATCTCTTATCTGTAGTAGATGATATTAAGGAACTTATAAATAGTAAGTTAGAGTTTCTAGGAGTAATAATTACAAAATATGAATCAAGACTTAAGGATGCTAATGAAGTTTTAGAACATTTACAAAGCAAGTATGATGTTCTTGGAATTGTTAAGAAGAGTGTATCTATTAAGGATGGAATATATGCAGGACTACCTTTAGTAGTAAGTCCTAAAAATGAAATAGCAAAAGAAATAAAAGAGGAATATGAAAAAGTATTTAATTATATAGAAAATTATTAGAAGGAGTGAAATGTAATGAGTAAGTTAGCAGATAGAGAAAACAAAAGAAAAAGTGTTGTAAGTGATATAGTAAGTGTCCAGGCAGAGGAAAAGAAAGAAGATAAAAAGGATATAATTCCAAGAACATTTTATATTGGAACAGATCATGTAAAAGCCCTTGCCTTTGAAAAAGCTGAAACAGGAAAGGATCTTTCAGAAATAGTAAGAGAAGCCTTAGATGCTTATTTTGGTGAAAAAATGGAGAAATATAAATAGTTAATGTAGATGGATTAAGTTAACCTTAAGTGTTTAAAGTCTAAAGGAGTGGTGAAATGAAATACGAAGAAGATTTAAATAAAACGGATTTTGTTATTGATGAAAGAAATTTTATAAATGCCATGACCCTTATAAAAGACATAATAGGTGAAGATTTTAATATTGAATTTAAAAATGATAATGACTTTGTAAGATTTATGAATTCTCCTGGTGATTTTATTGATAATGAAGATTTAGTTAATAAAATAAAAGATTTAAAGGAGTTACTAAATATAATGGAGGATATTTATCATGTATAAACAAGATGAGAATAAATTCATAGAGCTATTTAGTAAATTAACAGGAGTATCTAAAACTAAACTTACAAATTATTTAAAGGAATATAGTATTAACTCTATATTTGAACATCCAACATCATTAACTACTAATGAAAACCAACTTAAAAAGATTAAGTCCATAAATGAAATGAATAATTTATATAGTAATCTTTCTCAACATAAGGATATTTATAAAATAACAAGTCCACAGGATGTAGGAAATTATTTTCAAAATAGGTTTAATAATATTATGGATAGAGAATATTTGTCAGTTGCTTTTTTAGATACTAAAAATCAAATTATAGAGGCAAAAATTATATTTACTGGAACATTAAGTGCTTCTTTAGTTCATCCAAGGGACATTATGAAAGAAGCCTTAATGCTAGATAGTAATAGTATAATAATATCTCACAATCACCCATCAGGGAATTCTTATCCATCAGTTGAAGATAGAAGTATTACATCTAGATTAGTTGAAGCAGGGAGTGCATTAGGGATTAAGGTTCTGGATCATATAATAACAGGAAGGAATAGTTATTATTCTTTTAAGGAACATAATGAATCTTCATTGGTAAGTGAATTTGAAACACCATATGGAAGTGCTGTTAAAGAAAGGACAAGCCTATCTGATAGAATTAATAAGGTTAAAGAGAAGTCTAAGGAAGTAAATAAGGATAAAAATCTAGAGGTAAAAATAGAGGCTGAGAGAGGTTAATAAACATTATAATTAAATAACCTTGATTTTATATAATTATAATGTTTTACAAGATTAAAATTATTAAATTAATAAATTTTATAATTCTATGGTTTTGGTTTTAAATAATTTAAGAATTAAAGATTGGAATAACTAATTTAGCATTACCCCTAAAAAGCAGGGGTCAGGCTTTTCGTTCCAATCTTTTTAATAGAAAGGCACTATTAAAAAGGATTTCCACTACCATCCTTAATGCAAAGGCATATAAATAGCACAATCAAACGAAAAGATATTTGATAGAGCTATTTCTACAAAGAATAGAATTGCTTAAAAAAATAGAAAATCACTATTTTATAAAGCTATTTTAAAGAAATAAAGCAAAAGAAGATAGTATATCTCTTTACTTGAAGGTAATATTATTTCAAACTAATTGCTAAAATACTTATAGATAACACATATATACAGAAACTCCAAGGGAGGGATTATATGTTTAATCCATTTGATGAAATATATATTAAGCATATATTTAGAAGATTAGAAAGTGATAATAATAGACTAAAAACTAGAGAAAGTACAAGGTATGAGTTTAAAGAAAATTTTAATATAGCAAATATGAGTAAGTATGCCAAAACAATGTCATCTTTTGCTAATTATAAAGGTGGTTATATTATATTTGGTATATCTGATTATCCTAGAACTTTAAATGGTATGAGTAATAATCGATTAGAGGAAGCCGATGAAGGTGATATGACAAATTTCTTGAATGGCCATTTTGCACCAAGTATATTATGGGTCAAGGAAATTATAACAATAGATGGTA
>CAYMVC010000007.1:0-6388 GCA_964393755.1 uncultured Eubacteriaceae bacterium
CTTCCTGCCATACTTCTGGCTAAGGTATCAGCGAATAATAAAATAATAGCCCCAATCAGTCCACTTAAAATAATTGTATTAAAATTGTTTCTTTTAATTAGCATCCTTGCTATATGGGGGGCAATAAGCCCAATAAAGGTAATTAGACCAGAAACACTAACAATGCTTGCTACAACGAGGGTGGCAGCTAATACTACCCATATCCTGACAGTTCCAACCCTTATACCTAGGGATTTGCCTTCCTCGTCGCTTAGGGAGAGGACATTTATCTTCCACCTAAGAAGTATTAATGCTATAATTCCAATCATAAAAAAGGGTAAAACAGTAATTAATTTATCCCTTGTTATATCTGCAAAACTTCCCATGGACCAAAATTCTATCGCTGCTAGTTGCCTTTCCGGATCTGCAAAGAATTTAATCAGCATAATCATTCCCTGTGCCATAGAACCTATTACTATCCCTGCTAAAACAAAGGTTGTAACTCCCTTATCTTTTGATACCCTTGTCAAAGCTAAGGCAAAAAACACTGCAGCTATACCACCAAGAAATGCAAATATTGCTATAGAAAATCTACTGCCGGCAAAAAAAGAAATGGCAATAGCAGCACCTAAATTGGCACCTGAAGAGACTCCTATTAGATCAGGGGTGGCTAAAGGATTTTTAAATATCGTTTGGTAAACGCTACCTGCTATGCTAAGCCCCAGTCCAGCGATGAGAACCATAAGAGTTCTAGGTAAGCGAAGAGTAAAGAAAATGTTTTCTCCCATCGAACCAATATCTTTCCTAAGAACAATCCCTATAATCTTCCCAATAGAAAGGGGGTATCTTCCTATGGATATAGATATGATAAAAGCAGCTCCCAGTAAGAAGGAAGCTACTATATATATTTTTCTATAAAAGTTTTTTGATTTAGTGGTATCCATTATTTTGTAATCTTCTCCATATCTATTTCTATGTTATAAAATTCCTTGTAAAAGTCATAGACCTCTTGTTTAAATGCATCAAAAGTATAGTTTTCTTCATGCAAGATACTTGTAATCCAAAGGGTCCCTAAAATTCCTGAAGGTACTGGAGAATCCCATAGCTCAAAGGAGTTTGGCATGAAATATACCTGACCATTTTTTATTGCACTTATTCCCTGAAGTTTTTTGTCATTTAATAGGTCATCCTTAGTGTATTCTGCCCCTGGTGCCCCTATTATAATTTCCGGATTATAAGCTATTAATTGTTCATAAGAAATGTCTGCCCAGTAGGTGTCATCAATATCCCCAGCCACATTAATCCCCCCAGCCATTTCTATAATTGAGTTTTGATACATCTTGCTTGTAGCAGTGGATAGTAGACTATTATTACCAGCTAAATAGACAGTAGCCTTATCCCCATCTTTTGTAATATTGGCAATTTCTTGGGTTTTTTCATCATAATAAGAAATTAAAGCCCTGGCTTTTTCTTCTCTAGCAGTTGCTTTTCCTATCATTTCTATTGTTTCTTTCAATTCTTCCATACTTTCCGGATTAACTGCCAATACATTTATACCCAATTGTTCTAGGCTTTCAACAGTATCTTTTAATCTTATTGAAATTATTACCAAGTCTGGCTCTAGGGCAGCTGCCCCTTCTAAATTAAATTCTTTCATAGTTCCCATAACAGGCAAATCAAGAAAGTGGGGTGCAGCCATTTTATATATTGGTCTAGTTTCTGCTTTCGCTTCAACTCCTACTAAATTATCCTCTAATCCTAGTGCAATTAACATAGATGTTGTAATATAATAACCACTAACTAGTTTTTCAGCCGGTTCTTCAAGGGTGACCTTTCTACCTAAATGGTCTGTTATAGTTATTTCTTCACTATCCTTGCCTGCCTTGTCTGGTTGATTTGTCTTAGGTGAAGGTTGGGAACAGGCTACTAAAGATAGAGTCATTATTATTATTAACATATACAGTAAGATATTTTTATAGTTTCTGCCTTTAATCATTTTAACCCCTCCGAATCGTTATATTATCATTCATATAACGATTCTAGCACAATAAAACCCAGTTTACAATAAAAAACTCCCTAATAAAGGAAGTTTTTTATTGTAAACTTAAATAATTTTTAATTTCTGGATTTTATGGTTCTTTTATAAAAACCGATATTCTGCTTTCATGAAATTCCTTTTCCTCATCTTTATCTATTGGTTGACCCTTATCTATTTTTTCTTCAATATTTTTTCTTTCTTTCTCATCTTTTTCTTTTGCCCTTATTAGCCGTTGTAGTAATTCCCCGCTTTCTATATCTTCCGGCTTGACTCCATTTATATTTACTAATTTTCCCTTATTATTTTCTGAATACAATGAGTATTCTTTAAATACACAATCATTCTTTAAAAAGGCATTGTGGATATCTATTAGTTTTTTAGATATATTTTCTAATGAATTATCCTCTAAATCAGTGCTTATACTCACCTCTGGGTCAAGGGGCAGTGTTTTATCAAAGTCCATATCTAGTTTTATTATATTATTATTATTTTCATAGTTTTCCTTGGCATACATAACGCTGGTATGAATATCCTTGTATCCCAGTTCTTCCTCTAAAATTTCTTTTGCTAGGACTGAATATTCCTTGGACAATCTAAAAAGGGTATTAAAGCCATCGAGCACATCGTTTTTATAAGTGTCTCTGACAATTTCTCCACTAGAGTAGGATATAGAGAAATGGGTGTCCTTACTGGTTTTGGAATGAGCCTTAATAAAATAGTTCGAGCTCTTAAAATCATATTTTGCCCTTTCTAATTCCAGGTCCAGAAAGGAATAATTCTCCCTTACATATTCCCTTGCAGCCCTATTAGCTATCATTATGGATATGGGATTCCCCATAAAAGCACTGGCAACTAATAGGATACCGGCTATTAGTGCTAGGGCTACCATTCCTGATATTATTCTTATTATCATAGCTTTTTTATTTCTTTTCATCCTATTCACCTATCTTTCCTAAAAGCTATTGTTAAAAGCAGGGATATAATTATACCTATAAAAACTAAAATACTATAGATAAGGCTATAAAATAGACTGCCATAGAAGAATCCCCAGTAAAATCCGTCTATTACTATAGAGCTTATTGTTATATAGGCATAAGATAAAGCAAATACCATTAATATCATAAGGTAGGCCCTCTTTTTAAAGACAAAGTAGGATATTACCCCTAAAGTAGGCATTATTAAAAAATTATAAAACATCCCCATTGTATTTGTTAGAACAGACCCTATTAAAGCCCCAATTATTAGAATAACTACCTTTGAAACATATATACTTCGTTTTATTCCTTGGATTATTTTTTTATCTTCCTTAATCTTTTCCCTTGCTATTTTATTTTGTTCTTCCCCAAACTCCCTTTTACAAATGGGGCAATCTTTTATATGGTCCAATACTAGTTTTGTAGTTTCTTCACTGGCTACCTGGTCTTTTACAAGGGGTATTAAGTCTTGTATTACATTGCAGGACAACTTCAATTTAGTCCCTCCTTTTCTAAGATGGTTTTAATCCATTTTTTTGTGCGAAAATCTATTACCCTGGCAGTACTTTCAGAAATATTAAGGCAGTGGGATATTTCACCAAAACTATAACCCTCTATTCTCATTCTTACAATTTTTTGTGTCCGTTCATCCTTTTCTAAAAGCAGGTCTTGAATCCTATTGGCAATCTCTTTTGTAATCAAGCCCTCTACCATACCTTCCCTTATGTATAGTCCTAAAAAGTCATTATACTCTATTGTGGGTTTCTCTTTTCTAAGCCTGGAAATCCACAAATTTCTGGCTATTGAAAACAGCCAAGTTTTAATAGAAGATTTGCCTTTAAAATTCCCTATTGCAGAAATAGCCGCAATAAAGGTCTCTGATAATAGGTCTTCTGAAAGGCTAGGATTATGGGTCAATGAAATCAAATATGTATATACATCTTGTTTATAAAGCAAATATAATTTTTCAATTTCCTCCAATTAAATCCCCCTTTCATATATTAGTAGCTTTTCAAAGCACTTTGTTACATAATATTTAAAATATTTCTTTATTGGATGAAAACCTTACAAGAAAGCGCTTTTCATTAAACTTCTGTATAAAGAAAAGTGGCCCAAATGTAAGCCACCCTTCCTTATACTAATCTATTTTTTAAGCTTCCTATTT
Source organism: uncultured Eubacteriaceae bacterium (assembly GCA_964393755.1). GTDB lineage: Bacteria > Bacillota > Clostridia > Eubacteriales > Garciellaceae > DUPX01. Next base: position 4,157 of record CAYMVC010000007.1, read on the forward strand.
TTTCAATATTTACCTCTATTTTATCTCCTGCTTTTAACCAAACTTGCTTTTCCTTTGGATAACCTAATATGACACCTTCAGGAGTGCCGGTAAAAATAATATCCCCAGGTTTTAAGGTCATATATTTAGATGTATAGCTAATAATGGTTTTACAATTAAATATCATATCTTCGGTTGTAGAAGACTGTCGTAATTCCCCATTTACACGAGATTCTATTTTTAAACCATCTGGGTTTACCTCATCCCTTGTCACTATATATGGACCTACCGGTCCAAATCTATCCAGGGACTTTCCCAACATCCATTGGCTAGATCTTCTTTGCAATTCCCTATCAGTTAGATCATTGCCTATGCTGTATCCAAAGACATAATTTAGGGCATCACTTTCTATTATGTCTTTCCCTTCCCTACCTATAACTATTACTAATTCAGCTTCATAGTCAATTTCTTTACTTGCCTTTGGAATTTTAATTTCCTGCTTGTGGGCTGCCAGTGCATTATTATATTTGTTAAATAATACTGGATATTCTACTATTTCAAAACCGCCCTCTATTGCATGTTTACGGTAATTTAATCCAACACAAATTATCTTTTCTGGCTTTAATATGATAGGCAGAAATTCTAAATCTTCCTCTCGTAGATATAATGCAGAATAATTAGAAGCTTTCTCCTCTAATTCTTTAATTTTATGTAAGGAAAATTCATCTTTAATTAAATTATCTAGACTATCAGGAAGTCCTTCATTAAACTTTTCCCCTACACTTTTGATATCTAAAATTCCCTTATCAGTTAAAAGTCCTATGCCTACACCATCAAATCTTTTAAAATGCAATAATTTCATTTATTTTAACCTCCTATATCCGTAATATTTCTTTACCTAGAATATCCTTATTGTGTTTTGTTGTCAATAAATTGCTGAATAATTAGCCTATTATAGAGCAAAATAATTTAAGTATTAATAATAGGAGATGATAATTGTGGGTGAAAGTATAAGGAGGATTTTATCAGCAGCTAATGATTATGGCGATGATGTGCCTCACCGAAATACAAATGCCCTGTTTTTCTCATGGAGCCCCATTGATGATGTAGACATTATCGCTGGAGATAAATTTACTAGTTCTGAGGATATAAAATTAGCCAACGAAAAAAATAAAGGGGAATTTAATAATAAATAGGTTAAAATAAAACACCTTTAATATTTTGAAGGTGTTTTAGTAATTGACTATTGTTTAGTTCTATTTTTAATAAATATCTTTTCTTTATCTAATAAGTTTGTTCCTAAGACCCCGCCAACAATAAGTATGGAACCTAAAATGTGAAAATAAAACACTTTTTCCCTTAAAAAGATCATACCTGCTATTATTGATATTACTGTGCCTAAGTTAGAAAATACGCTCATCTTTGAAGCCTCAATCTTAGATAGGACATAGTTAGATAATAAGGATGTTATTAAAGAGGAAAGTATACCTAAATATACAGCTGCCATAATAAACCTTAGATTTAATAAAGGCAAATAGTATCTTGATAAAGTACCACTTATTCCATGTCCTATTATAGATATTGTATTAAAACTAATAAAACTAATAGTAATCATCATATAACTTAATTCTACACTAGTAAAGTCCTTAGTTAGTCCCCTTGCCATTACATTATAACCAGATAATGATAGAACAGACAAAAGGAGCAGGATAACCCCTTTTATATTATTAAAGTCTAAGTTTGAACCTTTCATCATGGTAATATATACCACTCCCACAACAGAAAGTAATATTGAAATCTTTTGTAATAGTGTTGTTTCCTCCCTTAGAAATATATTTGCCAATATCAAAGTGAAGACTGGTACCACTGCCAATAAAATCCCAGCTTCTGAGGAGGAAATGTATTGGAGACCAAATGTTTGAAATAAGAAAAATAAAAAGGGATACAATATGGCCAATGGTAAAATCCTAATAACACCTTCTTTTGTGTAGTTTAATTTAACTGGTCTTATAATCATAGAAATAACCACCCCTAAAAAGGCAATAAAAAATCTATGTGCCAATAAATCCATTGGTCTTGAAACTTCCAATGCAATTTTCCCAAATAAAAACGATAATCCTGTAATAATTGCATAAAATATTGCTGCAGAATAAACCTTTCTATTGTCTAATCCCATATTAATCCTCCTGAAACTTATAGTTATTAGTTCACCGCTTATATTATATTCTACTATAACCTTATAATTGTCAATGG
>CAYMVC010000007.1:6398-9149 GCA_964393755.1 uncultured Eubacteriaceae bacterium
TGGTAGTACTTTTCTAAAATTCATTACCTTAAGTCTAACTTTCTAATCTAAAGTGTCAAGTTTAAGGTAAATCAATATACTATTAGTAGGTCTAAATTAAATTAGCGGAAGGATAATGATTATGTATAAAAATGATGATGATCATAATTATGATAGTAAAAATAAACAATTAGAACAGTATCGAAGACAAAATACTGGACCTGGGAAAAAGATGAATAGTGATTCGGGGTTTAAAATCCCTAATGATAGATGGTCTTTAAGAGCAGGTAAACGAGGTCCATTATTAATGGAGGATAGCCATTTTTATAGAAAACAATCTCGTTTTAATCGAGAAAGAATACCGGAAAAGGGGTTCATGCCAGGGGATTTGGTTTATATGGTGATTTTGAATTATATAAATCCATGAAGAAGTATACAGTAGCCAAGTTCTTACAAAAACCTGGAACCATTACCCCGGTTTTTACACGGTTTTCAAATTTTATTGGAAGCAAAGGTTCAAAGGATACTGCAATAGATATAAGGGGTTTTGCAGTTAAATTTTACACTCAAGAGGGGAATTATGATATGCTTTCCCTTCAGTTTCCAATATTTATTCTTGCAGACCCTATGAAGTTTATGGATATCACCCATGCGGTAAAACCTAACCAAACAACTGATGTACCTCAAGCTACAGTTGCCCAGGACAGATTTTGGGATTATGTAGCAAACAACCAGGAGTCAGCCCATATGACCATGTGGCTTATGTCCTTAAGGGGACGGCCTAGAAGTTGGAGGATGATGGAGGGATGGCCTATTAATGCTTTTAGGTTCATAAACGATAAGGAAAAGGTAACCTATGTCAGGTTTGTTTGGAAACCTTTATTAGGTGTTCATTCTTTGTTGTTAAATGAGGCAAATATTATCGGTGGAGTAGATCCTGATTTTCACCGTCACGATATAATTGAAGCAGTGAATAAAGGGGCCTTTCCTGAATATGAACTGGGAGTTCAATTAATTCCTGAAGAAGATGAATTCAAATATGATTTTGACCCATTAGATCCAACAAAACTTTGGCCAGAGGAAGTAGTTCCTGTAGAGATTATTGGAAAATTAACTTTAAATAGATTGGTGGATAATTTCTTCGCAGAAGAAGAACAATCCTCTTTTGACCCCTCCACCCTTGTACCAGGTATTTACTTTTCCAATGACCCAGTATTACAAGGTAGAACCTTTGCCTATCGGGATACTGATTACCATAGATTGGGCACTGGAAATATTAATGAAATACCCGTTAATAAACCTATATCAGAAGTAAATGTTAATTTCAGGGACGGATATTCAAAATATAGAATTGATCTTGATTATGTTAATTACCATGAAAATTCCCTTGCTGGTAACACACCTGCTGAAACGCCTCCTGAAAAAGGTGGATTTATATATTATCCAGGGAAAGTTGAAGGTCATGTAACTAGAGAACTACCAAGTGAATCATTCTATGATCATTTTTCCCAGGCAAGATTATTTTGGAATAGTTTGGCACCCTTCGAAAGAAAAGATCTTATTAATACATTTATTTACCATCTTCAATTTGTTAAGAGCAAATCAGTACGACAACAAAATGTGGAAATGTGGGCAAATGTCGATAAAAAGATGGCATGTATTATTGCAGATAATATAGGTGTAGAAAGACCAAAGAATTCTAATGTACCGGAAAATGGATACTCCCCATCTATTAGCATGGAAAATACCATTTATAGTTCCTATACCCAAAAAGTAGGGGTATTAATTGGCAACGATTTTAATGGAAAAGAAGTAAAAGACACTTTAAGACTATTAAAGGACTGTGGAGTATTTATTGAAACTATTGGTGAGAAGTTGGGGGATGTTAGAGGAAACGATGGTACAATAATCAATATAGAAGAAACCTTCGTTACAAAATATCCCGTTTTATATGATTCAATTTATATCGTTGGAGGAAATGCAGAAAATCAGCAATGTTTCGATCAAAACATTATGGAATTTTATAAAGAAGCATATAAACATTATAAACCAATAGGTGTTGCAACTACAGGTCAATCCTATGTTAAGGTCTCACAAAATAATAATCTAGCAGGAGTAGTTCTTGCAAAAAATAATCCGAATTTCGGAAAAGAATTTGTCGCTGCCATTGCCCAACAAAGGTTCTGGAATAGAGTTTAAGTTTTATAAGTTAATTTTAATATAAGGAAAAAACCCCTGCTTTTTTAGGTAATGCGCTAAATATCAAAGCAAATTTATTTAAGCTAGGGGTTTTAAAACTCTTTTTAAGGAAAGTGAAGCAAAAAGAACCGTCCCCAGTGCTTTTTTTTGGGTGGACTATTGCTTTATAGCTTAATTCATAGTATAATTAATTTTGTAATTTTGGGGGTATGGCGCAGCTGGGAGCGCGTCTGACTGGCAGTCAGAAGGTCAGGGGTTCGAATCCCCTTATCTCCACCATTTCAAAGCCTGTGAAGTCAATGCTTACAGGGTTTTTTATTTTTTGCTCATAATAGCCTTTGTTAGTCATGCGTTAGATGTGAGTTGCACCTCTTATTTTTTATAAATAAAAACTTACTTATTTTTCATTTAGTTATGCTATACTGTAATTAATAATAGTGTTAATAATTACTTAAACTACGGGGTGGTTTTAGTGGGTAATGAAGAAAAACTGCTTGATTTAATGGAGAAAATGTATGTAGAAATGCAAAATGGCTTTAACTCTGTAAACAGTAGAATAGATAATGTAGACAG
>CAYMVC010000007.1:9249-11706 GCA_964393755.1 uncultured Eubacteriaceae bacterium
AATGAAAATACCAAATCAATTGTAAAATTAGAAACTACAATTGAGCATAAAGTCTCTTCTAAAATAAGAGCATTATTTGATGCTAGAGAGGTTACTAATGATAAATTAGATGTAATAGATGAGAAGATTGATAAGGTACAATTTGATGTCAATAATCTTACCATGAAGGTAGCCCAAAGCGATAACACTATTATTGAGTTAAAGAGAAACTTAAAACAAGTAAAATAATAAGGTTCTTACATCCATAAGTTACAAAATGACAGAGTAGGTTTAGATGCGTTAAGTGCTAGTTGGACGGGAAGTTGCCACTAGACGAAAAACATTAGTTTGCGATATCTATACCGCATTCCGCTGTCACTAAAGATTTCCTCTTTAAGTGGCGGATGTCGTTTTATAAATATTAGAGGGGAGGTTTTTGGATGAATAGTACTAGATCTTTAGTTTTTATTGGCCTATTAATTGCAATAGAAGTTGTCCTAACCCGTTTTGTTGCTATTGAAACTGCCATTGTCCGAATTGGTTTTGGTTTTATAGCTATATCTTTATCCTCAATTTTATTTGGTCCCATAATTGGAGGTATTACTGCTGCAATTGCAGATGTTTTAGGAATGATGATATTTCCTAAGGGACCATATTTCCCAGGTTTCACCCTGAGTGCCTTTTTAGGGGGTATAAGCTATGGTATTTTCCTGTATAACAAACCTAAATCCTATTTAAATATTGCTCTATCAGTAATGATAATTACAATATTTATTAATTTAGGCCTAAATACTCTTTGGATATCTATCATAACAGGAAAGGCATATATCGTATTATTTATGGCTAGAATTCTAAAGGAAATAATAGTTTTACCCCTTCAGGTCTTTATAATATATTATACTTGGAAATATGTTGGGGAAAGTATACGAAAAAAATTATTTGCCCTATAACTATTAAGGATTTAGCAAGATTGCTAAATCCTTTATTTTTATCAAAGCAAAAAGAACCGTCCCTTTTGCTTTATTCTGCCATTAACCTTTTTTCGCCCTTAATTTCTTGTATGGGTTTAATGTTTTGGCTTACTTCTAGAGTACCCATATATTCTCCTTCTTCATCTCGAACAGCAAAATATCTAATATATACAAATACATCTCCCATTTGGATCCAGAATTCTTCGCTGTCCTTTTTGCCACTCTTAAAGTCATTTACAATATCCTCTACCACATGTACACTTGCAGGTGGGTGACAATTTGATACTTCCCTGCCTATTACTGATTTTGTCCTGGCAAATATTCTTTCTTTAGCCTGGGAAAAGTATTTTACGATATCATCTTTGTCCACAAAGGTTATATCTACTGGAAGGTTATTAAATATAGAACTTATTTCTTTAGGAGTTAAAAATCCAGTTTCAAACTTTATATATCCTCTGTCTTCCCTACTGGTTTCCTCTACCTCATCACTGTCCGGGATATATCTTTCTGGTTTCCATTTTTCAGAAGGACTGGTTAAACAATAACCTATTTCTTCACTTTCATCTGCTATTGTAATCCATTCATCCTGAGTTAAATTATCAATTGTCATTGGAAATAGTATACTTTCCTCTTTAAAAATCATTTCATTCACTTCAAAATTTAAGTCTTCTAGTTTATTTTTTATAAGTTCCTTATCTAAATCTTTTTCAATTAATAGGGTTTTTGCTTCCTTTATTTTATCCCTAATTTCATCATGAACACCCCACATTACCTTTGGGGGAGCAGTAATCCCATACTTCTCCAAGTAAGGAAAGATTAAATTTTCCTTTCTGCTATAATGTTTATCTACATCATAAAGTAAATTTAAATCCTCTAGTAAAGCATTTACATTTTCCCTATCTGGATTGTTATAAAAATCCTTTAGATGTACTTCTATATTATCCTGTATTAGTTTTTCTATTGCCCTATTTTCTAACATAAATGTATGGATGGGATGGCCAGGAATCTCCTTTGCATCTTTGTGTATATCCTCAATAGAGCCCTTAAATACTGCTGCATGAACATTGCATAGTCGCTGGACCTCTTCCACCGGCATTCCTTCCATAATTATTTCTTGCTCTATATCAGCTATTTCCTTTGCTGAGACTCCACCAAACAATTCTTCAAACTTGGGCTTTACATCCTCTAGAGTTTTCCCATCATGTAGTTCTAATATCATTTCCTTCAGTGCCTTTTTTCGATATTCCCTATTATTAATTAATTCACTCATTATAAGTTTCCTCCTAATCTATTATTTCATAACCTTTACTCCTAAATGTTTCCTTTATATAGTCCATATCTATGTTTTTCATTCTAGATCCTTTAGATATTGTCATTACCTTTCCTACAGTGTTAATCATCCCTGTTTTAGTTATATCAGTGAAGCCTATTTCCTTCATTATCTCAATTATTTCAGGATTATCCCTTGATATTTCAAATATGCTTGTATTTAAATCTACCTGCTTAC
>CAYMVC010000007.1:11716-17901 GCA_964393755.1 uncultured Eubacteriaceae bacterium
TACTCATTTTTCCTCCTTAAAGCTCTTCTCTTTATTAGTAGCTATTGATAGATTTACCCAATAAATTAAAGAAAAATCAATGTTTCTAAACATTCTTTAGTCCATGATTTAAGTCCCTAATAATATCATCAACATGTTCTAAGCCCACCGAAATCCTTACCATAGTTTCTGTTAACCCAAAATTATGTAATTTCTCCCTTGGATAGTCCCTATGGGTCATTGCAGCAGGTAATTCTATAAGAGTTTCACAATCCCCTAAACTTACTGCAAGCTGGGCCAGTTTTATTGAATCTACAAATTTTTTCGCATCTTTAAGATTCCCATCTAATTCAAAAGTTATCATTCCACCGAAACCTCTCATTTGCTTACAGGCTAATTCATATCCAGAAAAATTTTTAAGTCCAGGATAAAAAACCTTCTTAACCTTTGGATGATTATCTAAGAAGTCTGCAACCTTTAAAGCATTTTCCTCATGTTGTTTCATCCTAATAGCTAATGTTTTAAGACCCTTGATTAAGAGCCAGGCATTGAAGGGACTCATAACTCCCCCAAATTCACACATATAATCAAATTTTAAACACTGTATATAAGATGCATCCTTAGAAATAGCCACTCCCCCCATGGTATCCCCATGGCCAGATATGTACTTTGTAGCACTATGGACAACTACATCTGCTCCTAATGCTAAAGGGTTTTGAAAATATGGAGTTGCAAAGGTATTATCCACTACCACCTTTATTCCCCTTTTACCGGCTATTTTACAAATTCCCTCAATATCCAATATGGTAAGGTTTGGGTTGGAAGGGGTTTCAAAATATATTAGTCTAGTATCTTTGTCAATGGTTTTTTCCAAGCTTTCTAAATTACCTAAGTTAATTATCTTATGGTCTATCTTGTATTCTGGAAGTAATTTATTTACAACATTAAAACTTGATCCATACAGGGTTTTATGGGCAATAATATTATCTCCAGGTTTTAGAAGGGAAAATAATACTGTGCTTATAGCCGCCATACCTGATGCAAAGGCTACAGCTCCTTTCCCTTCCTCCAATATTGCCATTCTTTCTTCAAATAATCTTAGGCTAGGATTGTTACCCCTAGTATAGACATAATCATCACTTTCAAAGGACATCACCTTTTCAACATGGTCAATATTATCAAATACAAAGGTAGAAGTTTGGTATATAGGTGGATTTAATGCATAATTAGCATTCTTTCCGCCCCCACCATGGATAGTCATGGTTTCAAAATTATATTTTTTTTCTTTATCCACTTTAGCACCCCATTTTAATAAATTATCTTTCTACCCTATTATTACATGGATGCACTTTTTATTAAATGGACTTTTCCTTAGATTTAATCACATTATAGCCTACCTTTGTAATTGCCCCTTCTATTTGTTCAAGGGATAGCTTTTCTTCATCAAAGTTTACCTTAGCCTTACTGGTATTAAATGAAACCTTTACCGAATCTTTATCTATCCCCTCTAATTTATTTATAGCACCTTCTATTTTTAGCATACAAGAAGGGCAAGTTAATGTTTCTAATTGGATTGTAGCTGCTTTCATTTTTATTTCTCTCCTTTCTATTGTTTGAATTCTCCTCATTAATATAATTTTACCCATATTAATTCATTAAAACCTAGATTATAATAATTTTACTTTCTTAATTTAAAACCAAGTAACCTCATACCATTAAATATTACTGCCAATATACTACCCTCATGAACTAACATCCCAATGGACATATTCATCCATTCACTGAAAAACACAGATGCCAATAAGAATAATACAACACCTAGGGCGATAATTATATTTTGTATCATATTTCTCGAAGTAGCCTTTGTTATTCCTATTCCATGGGGTAACTTGCTAAAATCTGAATTCATTAGGACCACATCAGAAGTTTCTATAGCCACATCTGTGCCAGCTCCCATTGCAATCCCTATATCAGCTATTGCTAAGGATGGGCTGTCGTTTACCCCATCTCCCACAAAGGCAACTATCTTACCCTCTTCCCTAAGTTTTTTAACGTATTCGGCCTTATCTTCCGGCAGCATATTTCCATGGGCCTCTGTCAAGTTTAATTCCCGACTAACCAAATCCACTGTACCTTGGTTATCCCCAGAAAGCATGATGAGATTTTTTACTCCAAGAGATTTTAATCTTTCCAAATGATTTTTTACACCTGGCCTTATTTGGTCTTTAACCCCCATTATAATTTTTAGACTTCCATTTATAGATGTTAATACAAGGGAATTTCCTTCACTTTCAAGATAGTCTATATCTTCCTTAGCCTCTTTACCCAGATTAATGTTTTCCCTTATCATAAGATTAGCATTGCCCACAGCTACCCTATCCCCATTCACATTTGCTATTATTCCTCCACCTTTAATAACCTCTGTATTTTCAACTGTTGAAAATACTGTATCCCCAATTTCACCTAATACAGCCTTTGCCAATGGATGACCAGATTCCCTCTCAATACTGGCCAGGTAACCTAAGGCTTTATCTGTATCCCCACCATAGTATCTTGTTTCAGAAACCATGGGGTTTCCTAGGGTTAATGTTCCGGTCTTATCAAAGACCATTGTATTTGTACGGGAAAAATCCCGGATTACCTCACTTCCTTTTAATAAGACCCCATGACGGGCCCCATTTCCTATGCCCGCTACATTGGATACCGGTACCCCTATGACAAGTGCTCCAGGGCAACCTAAGACTAATATGGTAATAGCCAACTCTATATCCTTTGAAAACAGCCATACTATAAATGATAGTAATAAGACTGCCGGAGTATAATACTTTGAAAACCTGTCAATGAAACGTTCTGCCTCTGATTTTGATTCCTGGGCCTCTTCAACTAGTTCTATTATTTTCCCAAAGGTAGTATCTTCTCCCACCCTATCAGCAAGAAGCTGAATAGTTCCATTTTCTAGGATTGTTCCTGCAAAGACCTTTGACCCCTTTTCTTTTTCAACAGGAAGAGACTCTCCTGTAATGCTTGCTTCATTAATATGACCTTCACCACTTATAACTGTCCCATCTACTGGAATTTTCCCGCCGGTCTTTACCAGTAGAATATCCCCTATATCTACGTCATCTACTTCAACTTCCTCAAAATTTCCACTTGCCATTTGTTTTAATGCACTTTCCGGTGCCATTTCTGTCAATTCTTTAATGGCTGATCGGGTTTTATTTAAGGTTCTTAGTTCTAAATATGCACCAAATAAGAACAGGAAGGTGACTATTGCCGATTCTTCAAAGTTTTTAATAAAGAATGCTCCTAAAACAGCTATGGTTACTAGGACATCAATACTTACCACCTTTACCCTAAGTGCTTGGTATGCCTGGATTAGTATAGGGGCTACCCCTAGTAAAGAAGCTATAATCAATGACCATTCAAATACAAACATATTGGAAATTGTCCATTTACTTAAAAAACCCGTAACAATCAGTATTCCACTTATTAAAGTAATAGTATTTTTTCTTCTTAATATAAAAGCTTCCATAAGCTCCACCCCTCCTCTTAATAAAAATTTTAACTTATATCTGATTCCTTATATTGCTTATTGCCCATAATATGCTTTGTCTAATTCTTCTAACATGTTATAAACTGCCTGATAGCTTTCACACACATCCCCAGGTACTCTATAGTTATTTGTAATTTCTTTTAAATCCTTAAATTCCCTATCCAGCTCTGGCTTATCTATTCCTAAGTCCTTTATCTTTTCTACTATTTCATCATATAGCTTTCTTACACCATAAAATTCAGGGTGGTTTTCCCCGTGAACCCGCTCTACCACTGGTACATATAATTCTAATTTTTTAAAGTTTCTTTCTATTGCATCTTTAAATTCTTTCATTATTGTTCTCTCCTTTTTATTTTATTGTAGCCTTATGTTATCATGGCTATGTATAAAAAGAATTGACCTATATCAAATTTTGGAAAAGAAAAAGCATGGTGACATTTTTTATCATCATGCTTTAAAATGTTCTATAAATTAACTACAACCAGTTGTAGATCCACAATCTTTACACACCTTACAGGTACCATTTACCACCATATTATTGCTTCCACAATTACTACAGGATTCTCCATAAATTTTTTCCCCTTCTATCTCATTAGGTAAACTCTGGGGGGGTTCCTTGGTTACTAGTACTTCTTCATAATTATTTTTATTTATAAAATGGAAGCTATCTGGCTTTACCTGACACCTTGTAAAGTCTCCTAATTCAATATCAATCATTTTGCTTACTAGATCTGATATTGAAGAAGCATATTTAATATATGGATGCCTTCCCACAAAACCTGATGGCTCATATTGCTGCCCCCTTAATAATCTAGAGATTTCCTTAGGGGGAATATTGTATTGAAGCATATTAGATATTGCCTTTGATAGGGAAGCAAGTAGACCTTTTACTACTGTCCCCTCCTTATCTGTAGAAACAAATATTTCCGCTATGCCACCATCTTCATAAAAGCCTATAGTTACATATAGTTCTATATCTCCTATTTTAGCTGCATGGGTTCTGCCTGACCTCATTCCTCCAGGTTTCTTCCTTGTAGGTACCTCATCCTTGCAATTCTTAGCATATTCTAACAAATCATTATAATCCATTTCCTCAAAGGTCAATTCCCTATCATCCTTAAAACCAGATGATAATGGTTGGCTAGCCTTACATCCATCCCTATAAATTGCAATTGCTTTAACTCCCTTTTGCCAAGCTAATAGGTTTATTCTTTCTATATCCTCAATAGTTGAACAATTGGGTAAGTTTACAGTTTTTGATACTGAACCACTTATAAGGGGGGTTATAGCTGCCACCATCATTACATGACCTTCAGGTGAAATTTCGTTGGCAGTTTCAAAGATTTTTATATGTTCCTCCTTTAAATGGGGTGCCTCTTTGATATTTGCATTAATTAACATTCCTTGATTATCTTTTTCCATCATATAGTCTATAATGTCTTTTATTTCTTCTGAGGAATAATTTAAGTTCTTTAGGGCAATTTCTAAAATAGGATTTACTATTTCCATAGTTCCTCCGCCTATTAATTGTTTATGGACCACATGGTTATAATAGGGTTCAATAGAGGTGGCACCACAGTCCATGGCAAAGGAGATTGTCCCAGTTGGAGCAATCACACTAACTTGGGCATTACGGTATCCATAATCTTCCCCTGCTTTAATAGCCCTATCCCAGCTATTCTTTAATGAATTACCTAAGTATTCCAGCTGTTCCCTTTCTAATACCTCATGGTCAACTTCTACTGGTTGATAACTTAATCCTTCATAAGGAGTATCTAAGGCACCTGCTACCCGACCATGGTTTCTAATTACCCTTTTCATATTATCACTATTATTACTATACTTTGGAAAGGGACCAATCTTTTTAGCCATTAAAGAGGAAGTGTAATATGAATGACCAGTCAATATACCTACCAAGGTGGCATTTAAATTCCTACTTTCTTCAGAATCATAGGGATAGCCCATAGCTAAAAATAGTGAAGATGTGTTGGCTAGTCCCGCCCCTGTGGTTCTAAACATATAGCTCTTCCTTGCAATATCTTCTGTGGGAAAATGTCCTCCATGTATGGATGCTTCTAACGCCATCTGCATAATTCCTATTAAATGTATATATGAATCCACATCGAAGAAGTTTCCTTCCTCATTATAAAACCTATAGACATTGATTGAAGCTAGATTACATGCGGTGTCATCTAAAAAAGCATATTCAGAACAGGGGTTTGTGGCATTGATTCTATTGTGCTTGGCCCAAAGTAAGCCATCTTCTCCGGCTGGGCAGGTATGCCATTCATTAAATCTATCATCAAATTGTAGACCAGGATCGGCACATTCCCATGCGGACTTATTTATAAGCTTCCATAAGTGACCAACACCTATATTTTTATTTATACTATCATCTACCCTACCCTTTAATTCTAATTGGGTCCCTGGATTTTCACTAAGTCCTGCAACCTTTTCCATAAAGTCTCCATTTACCCTTACTGAATTATTGCTATTTTGACCACCTACAGTTTGGTAGGCTTCTCCCTCCATAGAAGTATCGTATCCAACCTTAGCTAAATCCCTGACTTTTTGCTCTTCCCTTGCCTTCCAAATAATAAAGTCCTCAATTTCCGGATGATTTATATCGGCAATTACCATTTTTGCTGCCCTT